>NZ_CP177328.1:0-33427 GCF_046843095.1 Bartonella sp. DGB2 | reverse complement strand
CTCCAGGGTGTCCAGTATTCCAAGCGTCAAGCAAGTCTAAGGCTTCTCCTCCTCGAACTTCACCAACGAGAATACGGTCAGGCCGCATACGCAAGGTAGTTTTTAAGAGCATTGTCATATCAACATCAATGCTCGTATGATATTGAATAAAATTATCGGCCGTACATTGGATTTCGCCAGTATCTTCAATTATTATGAATCGTTCGAGAGGATCATGGTCAACCATTGCTTGGATAATGGCGTTAACAAGAGTGGTTTTACCGGAACCGGTACCACCGCTTACTAATATATTTTTATGATCTGCAACAGCGTTTTGAATAAATTCTGCTTGCGCGCGTGTCATGATCCCATTTTCGACATATTGCGCCAAAGTAAAAACGGCTATAGCTTTTTTTCGAATTGCAAAAACTGGGCTTGAAACTACTGGACTAAGTTGACCAGCAAAACGTGAACCATCTATAGGAAATTCGCCTTCCAATAAAGGCGTAGTCTTGGTAACTTGTTTATTGTGATATCCTGCTACTGTCTCTATAATCGCTTGCGCTTGTGCCCGTCGTAGAGTGCCGATGAATTGTGGTTTTTGCCCTTGTCTTTCAACCCATAATTTACCATCTGCATTAAGCATGATTTCTACAGTTTTAGGATCATATAAGGCTTGCTCAAAAATTGCGCCCATATCTCTTAAAAGCTTTATTTTGGCGCGTTCTTTAATAGAGCTAGTATCTGTTGACTGCATATACCACCTTAACAAAATATTAATTATATAGTATTTAGGTAGTTTTGCTCTATATATAAAACAAAGTCAACACTTTTTTATATACATGACAGTATATAAATCTCAATCCGAGGTTGCGTTTTTTCAACCAAAGACAATTTTTTATTTTTTATCAAAAATTTTAGCCGCTAAAATTTTGGGTTAATTTTGAAATTTAAGTCTTTTTGGTTATTTGTTTTATTTTTTGCTGTGCCTTTTGGTGCCATTGATTGGCAATAAAGGCTTGAAATTTTGGAAGGACAACTGTTATTCGTTCATAGCCGTCTGGTAGACTTTTGAAATTTTGATTTTTTGTCAAAGATTCTATGACATTTTTATCTAAGTCAGTTTCCTCCAATAGAGAGATCAAAGAAACATCAAGACCGCGTGCAATGGCTACCATAGTTTTAAGAGATGGATTGCATTTCCCTACTATAAGCTGTGATAAAAATCCTTTTGAAACTCCAGACTGCTTTGATAGCTGTGTAATTGTCATGTCTCGTTCATCAAGGATGCGTAGAATATTTGTAAAAAAAATACAATAATGCATTTTAAGGAGACTACCTTACTAAATCAATTGATCTTTAAGTACAATTTAAGCTTAAAAAGATACCTGTCAACGTTTTTTAAATGAAAATTTAAATGCAAAATATGTTTTGTATAGTAATGAAAGTACATAATTTTTAATATAAAATATACACAACCGAAGGTTGTTATTACTTCTATAGTAAAGAAGAGAATTAATATTGTGTTTTCTCAATTTATTTACAAATTAACTTTATTTGATTTTTTTCAAAAAAACAGATAGTATTTGACAAATTTCGATCTGTTTGTAATAAAGTATGATTCGAAATTCAACCAATTAGGAGAAACATAGGCAAAAAAAACGTTTACCCAGCAAAACAGCAGAGAAAACGCTTTTTTCTAATCACATAACATAGGTTAGAATATAGCGTCCTCCCCGAAATTTGTCAATGCAAAAATGTCGCTGTGGCTAACGTTTTTTTACGCCCAAATTTTGGAGTAAAAAAACATGGAACAAACATCGTTTATTGATAAAACGTCAAAAAAAGTATTTGGTCGGCGCTGGACGCCTGAGATGCATATCTATGCCGAAATGGCCGATAATGCTAGATTGGGTATGGTTGATCGTCGGCAATTAGAGGTATTGCCTAAGCAATTACTTATTATAGGTATTAAAAAAAGTGCTGTAATTCTTTTACAGGAACTGATCACCACAGCACCGCCTGAACAATTTCTCGGTGGCAAACAATTACCAATCGTTTTTAAAAAAAATACTACCTTAGGAGACAAATTAAATCTTAAACCAGATACGGTTGGTCGTCTTCTTTCGTATTTATTCCATAACGGCTTAATTGTAATGCGTGATAGTAATAACTATCGTCGTTTCTCACCGAAAAGAGAAAATCTAGCGTGTGGTATCGACTTGCGTATTTTAGTAGCTCGTTATGATGAGTTAACGCAAATAGTCAAAAATAAGCAGGAAGAAATAGAAAGATACGATGCAGCTTCAACAGAGTATTCCACGATTTTAAAACATGTTAAGGATAAGCGCCCGTTTATGGAAGGTCATTTATTTGGTCGTTTTCTTCTTAGGCGTATAGAGCGTATTCAATCTATTTTAGGCGATGTATCTAAGGCTACATTTCTAAAATTAGAGCAGGCTTGTCGCCTTATGCAAGGTCTATTGAAGCGGTTTAAAATGACAAAAAATACGTACCAAATAATAAAAAATACGTACCAGTACGTAAAAACTTCCGTACACATAGAATCTAATAACTTAAAAAATAAGGGGTCTCTTGAAAAACTTGACTCAAATAATCAAGATTTCTGCATAACCACCACTCAAAATAAAACCATCATAAAATCACCGAGGAAGGTCGATGACAACGAAACTGAATTAGAAACGCTTTTGGAACCAAAAATTTTGGATGAAGCTCTATCAGAGGCAAGAAAACTCCTGCGTGTTCCCGTCATAACTAGCGAAAAATTACACGAAAACATAGACACATTAGCTGAAGCGTTGGATATAACGCCTGATATCGTCAATCTAGCCATTAAAAACTTAGGACAAGACAAAACCGCGTTGACCTTAGCCTTTATTTTTGAACGCTATTGCGAAAAAGCCATACAGATACCTAAAGCCTATCTTTTAGGCTTGATCAAAAAGCATAAGGCAGGATTTTTCCACCTAAAAGATAGTTTGTTACGCTTAAGAAAAGAGCGCATAGCCCAAAAAAAGGGAGAAACTTTTCCTGCTAATGGCTCTATTTATTTCACTAAATGGCGCAATATTGCGCTTGAATTCTTACCAAAACCTGCAAAATGCCCTGATCATATAGCATCAGAATTTCGCCAATGGTGCTATGAAAGAAAAGTCGATCTAAATAGGCCTGATATTGAGCAAATTTTTACGACCTTTTGCTCCAAACAGTTTAATGCCAATGGTAGTAGGAGTGAGAATTTTTCTGAAAACTCTCAAAATGATGAACGACCAGAATGGGCAAAACGTGGACAAAAAGCCCCGTTAGAGGTAGTCATAGAAACCTTGAGGAATATAAAAAACAAGGCGTTTCAACGCGCAATGTTGCGTGAATATCAAGAAAAAGGATATAACATTACATTAGATGTGATCAATTAAGGCGCGACTTAATATTTGGAATAAAAATATGCAAACACCTACCATTGATAAAATATCAAAAAAACTGATTGGTCGGCGTTGGACGCCTGAGATGCATCGCTATGCCGAAATGGCTGAAAATGCAAGATTAGGCACAGTTAAGCGTTGGAAATTAGAGGAAATGGCTAGGAAGTTAATTTTTAGCGATGTTAAAAGAAGTGCTGTATACCATTTAGAGTCGTTGATAAGAATGGTACCGACTAAACAATTCCGCGGGGGTCAACGATTACCAATCATTTCTGTAAATGAGATGAAGCTTAGTAGTAGATTAAATCTTGAAGAAGATACGGTTAGACGTCTTCTTTCGTATTTATTCCAAAACGGTTTAATTGTAATACGCAATAGTTACTACTGTCGAGATGACGAGTTTGATTATCCTATTGAATATTATCCGCGTGTTTTTGATATTGATTTTCGTATTTTAGTGGCTCGTTATAAAGAGTTAACAGAAATGATCAAAAAGAAAATGGAGGAATATAGCAAATACAGTGATGCTTCACAAAAATATGAATCGAGTATCCGTTCTTTTAGACGCATATATAAAGTTATGGAAAGTGATTTATTCGGTCATTTCCTTATTAGACGTATCAAGCGTATTCGAGGTATTGTAGGTAGGCCTAGCAAAGCTACACGCGCTAAATTAGAGCAAGCTACCAAGCTTATTAGACAATTATTGAAGCGGTGGAAAAATTATACACGCCATTCACTCAAAGCATAATCATTTGAGGAATGAATCTACAAACAATGAGGTTCTTATGAAAAAACGTCTTATTTCCGCTATCCTAACGGCTTTTGTTTTTGCGCCTTCTTTAGGTTTAGCTAGCTCTTTGGTTATTCATATACCAGGCGATACGAAGCCTACGCATAAAACATTGAAATATCAATGTGCCGATACGCCCGTCACTGCAACTTATTTTAAAGCTGGCGACATATCGCTTGTCCACCTTAATTTGAATGGAAAACACGTCGTTGCAAGCCGTGTTATATCTGCTGGCGGCGAAAAATATGTAGCAGACTCTTATACGTGGTGGACTAGCAGGAGCGGCTTATCTCTTTCAGATTCTTTAAAAGGCGATACACCTATTGCTTGTAAGCTTTTATCCAACAAAAAATCGGATAAATCGCCAAAACACCACAAACATTAGTGGAAAAGATTCCGTTAGGTATAAAGCTAACGGAATCTATTAGGAGGTTGTACATGTTTTCCAAGGAAAGCTGTATCATTTTCCTTTTTTTTGCTCTTTTGTCAAGATGACTATTCTTCTAAAATTTTTAATTTTTGCTCAATTTCAAAAGTAATTGAGACACGAGCTTTGTAAACAAGTTCTCCACCTTCAAAATTGCTAGCAGTGTTATTAGACGGACTCGCGCTTAGAAAAACAGGCATTGGCCTAAAGCCGTCAGTGTTTATGCCTTCTTGAATTTTGAGTATAGAGCCGAGTTTCACATGAGCAGCTTTGGCGAGTGTATTAGCTTTCTCAATGGCTTCTATAACGGCTTTTTCGCGCGCTTTTTTATAAATAGCTTTTTGGTCAGCGTTGGTGAAGGTTATATTATCAACAGAGTTTATTCCCAAATTGACTGCTTCATCAAAAAATTTACCAGCTTTATTTAAGTCACGAATGCCTATGGTTATGGTATTTGATATTTGATAAAGTGTATCTTTAGTCTTTTTGTCTTTTCTATCTTGCTGGATAGGGTAGATAGAAAGATTAGATGTTTGAATATCTTTGCTATCGAGGCCATTTTTTTTAAAAGCATCTATTACTCTATTCATAGCTTTATTATTTTCGCTTAATGCTTTTTGAGCGGTATCAGCGCGATTCACTACGCCAAGACGTAAGATTGCCATGTCAGGTGCCGCGTGAATTTCGCCGCTTGCATCGACTATAATAACCCGTTGGGTTTGGGCATGAAGAAGGGTTGGAGCGGTTAAAAAGGCAATGCTAGTTAATGCTATTATGTGGGTGTAGAGAGTTTTTTTTGAGATATTTATCATAAAGCTTCCATTCTGCTTGATAACTTTGTGGTAGTAGCTTCAAATCGTTAAGTGTTTTCTGTCTAGGTGCTGGTGGTGTGCCGCAGGCTATTTCTGCCAATATCATTGGATGAATGATAACCATATTATGGTTAAGTAAGTTGACTAGCTGTTCGTTATGATGTTTGAAGTGATCAACCCAAACTGACGTATCGACTAAAATAAGCATTATTTGGACAGTTCTCCACGGCGTCGTGAGGGCATTTCCATTTCAGGTGATGCACCACCAAGCAAAGCTAGTCGTTTTCCTGCTTGAACTTGAACAAACGTCTTTATTGCTTCTCTAAAAATATCTGATTTATCCATTGTAGGGTCAGCCATTTCTAGAGCTTGTGCATACAATGCATCATCAATTGTAACGGTAGTACGCATGCATATAACCTCCTTAGCGCTTTATACTAATGATGCATAATTTGATTTATTTTATCACCAGATTATGCATCATTTCAAATATAATTTTTTGGCATGGAGAAGGGTAGGGGCGGTTAAAAAGGCAATGCTCGTTTTTATTTATTTTTAATTTTTTTTTCAAAAAAAGCTAAGTTTTATTGTTTTTTTGCCAATTCATCCCTTTACATACTGAATTTATTTCAGTAGTATATTACTGAAATAAAAAAATGGAGGTCTATTATGAAAATGTGTAGCCCGTCTAATTCTGCTAAAACTTATAGAAAACGTATGCATGATGCTGGGTATCGTGCTGTTAACCATTGGAAATATGATACACGCTCTCCACAAATTGCCGAGGAGATACGCAAAGAATGTCGTGATTTAAAAAATAATCCAGTCACTGAATTTGATGTTTTAGATTTTGCCGAAGATTCTATAGCTGATATTCAGGGATGGAAATAATGAAACGCGGTGATTTAGTAACTGTTGTTCTAAAAGGAGATTATGGAAAGCCTAGGCCAGCTCTAATAGTTCAATCAGATTTGCTTGAACCTTTAGAGGGTGTTTTAATCTGTCCTATTACAAGTGATATACGAAATGTAAGATTTAGAATTACGATTACTCCAGATAGGAGTAATGGTTTAAGTCTTATTTCGCAAATTATGACGGATAAAATTACACCGGTACGGCGAAGCAAAATTAGTGCACCATTCGGTAAACTTACACAGAAACAAATGAAAGCTGTTGAGAGTGCTTTACTGCTTGTTCTTGATATTGGTTAAATATAACATGTTGATTGGATAAATACAGACAAAAAAAACGCTCCCGCAGAATACACTACGGAAACGCTTTCTTCTTAAATATTGAACAATTTCAGAGTTAGTGTTTTTCCTTTAAAATGTCAATGACAAAGTACCTTTGCGGTAGATGATTTTTTGCGTCCAAATTTAGGAGCAAAATTATGACAGATATTTTTTCTATTAAAGAAAATGATAAAACGCCAAAAAAGGAAATTGATTATCAATTTTTAGGAAAGAAATATGCTTTTACTGGAGAGAGTATTAATTGGGGATCTAGTAAAAAAAAGGGTAAATTACATCGTATTATAGCTTTAAAAGATTTTGGAAGCGTCAAAGCAGGTAATTTAGGCGGTTGGATTGAAACGGAAGATAATCTATCCCATAGCGGCGATTGTTGGGTAGCCGATGAAGCTAAAGTATTTGATAAAGCACGCGTTACGGGCGATGCTCGTGTTAGCTGTAAAGCTTTGGTATATGGTAAAGCTCATGTGACTGAATTTTCTTCTGTTTCAGATAATGCGTGTATTTTTGATAATGCTCGTATTTTGCAATGTGCTAAAGTTAATGATTATGCTTGTGTTTCCGAAAATGCGTCTATTCTATGTGAAGCGTGTATTTCCGAGGGAGCATGTGTTAAAGGCGATGCTATAGTTGCTGATAGTTCTGATATTTGTGGTTATGCACTTATTTGTGGAAGATCCTATATTTCGGGAAATGCTCGTGTTTTTGATGAAGCAATAGTTACCGACGATGCGTGTATTTTAGATAATGCGTGGATTGGTGGTAATGTTGAAATTGCGGGCGATACAGTTGTATCTGGAGAAGATCTAATCATTTCTTGATATCTAAAAGCTTTATTTTAATAATAATCGCTGTAAACTTTGCGGCGAAATGATATTATAAAATAATCTACAGGGGAGTTTTTTATGGAAAACGTTTACGAAAATCTCGAAAAGAAATATGCTTTTACAAATGAAACGCTTAATTGGGGGCTTTATAAGCTTAACCGTATTAGAGCTTTGAAAGATTTTGGGACCGTCAAAGCAGGTGATTTAGGCGGTTGGATTGAAACGGAAGACAATCTATCTCATAGCGGTGATTGTTGGGTAGCCGATGAGGCTAAAGTGTATTTAAAAGCGAAGATTTCTCAAAACGCTTGCATTTTAGGAAATGCAAATATTTTAGGAAATGCATATATTTTTGGTGATGTGTCTATTGGAGGCGATGTATGTATTAAAGGTTCATTATATCTTTCTGGAGACGTGAAAATTTTTGGCAAGGTCGAAATTTCAGAAGAAGGGCTTTCACATTGTGGTGATTGTCCTGATTATTTGAATTATTTGTATCGAACTGAGTTTTCTCATGAATATGCGGGCAATGATTAAAATAATAATGTTATAAAATTTTAGCCGCTAAAATTTGTTCTGTTAGCTAGTTAAAAACAACAGAGACAAAAAGGTTGAACGAAATAAGGTCTTAAAATGAAAACATTAGTTACGGCAATTCAAAAAGGCGGCCAAGGCAAAACCTTTGCAACATGCCATATCGCCCATGATTTTTATGAGCGTGGTTTGCGCGTAGTTGTGATTGATTTAGATACTCAAGGAAATGCAAGCTGGACATTGAGAAAATACGCTTCTAGCTATCCAGCTAGTCATCTGTTTACAGAGTCAAAAGATGAAATCCATAGTACATTTAATGAAAAAAAATATAATTTATCTTTAATTGAGTCTGATGCTAAATTGGCAAATTTAGATAAAATGGATTTAGGAGAGGCCGCCAAAATATTAAAAATGAATATAGCGGCGCTTGCCGATTTTTTTGATGTATGCTTGATTGATACAGCCCCCTCTCTTGGCGTTTCTATGTCAGCGGCTATTTTAGTCGCTGACTATATGTTGTCGCCAATAGAAATGGAGGCATACAGTTTACAGGGTATGAAAAAAATGGTTGCGGTTATTGGTAATTTACGAAAACAAAATTCACGATTGCGGTTTATTGGTATGGTGCCTAACAAAGTAGACGCTAGAAAACCACGACATATCGCTAATCTAACTACTTTACAACAGACTTATCCAAAATTGGTTGTACCATTTAGCATTGGAGCACGTGATAGCATAGCGCAAGCGCTTGGTGAACAAATTCCAGTATGGAAAATTAAAAAAACCGCGGCGCGTAAAGCTATAAAAGAGGTACGTACACTAACTGACTATGTATTTACAAAAATGGAGATTATGTAATGAATGATCAAAAATATACGTCAAATAATAATGATTTTAGCGGCCTAGACGATCTTTCGGCGCTTTTGGAAGATCCGGACAACAGCATACGGACAACAGCACACGAACTACCATTAGATTTAATTGATGAAGATCCAAACCAACCTCGTCAATCTGATAATCCAGGATTTTCTGAAAAAAGTTTAGAAGACTTAGCCAATACCATAAAGACACGTGGTATAAAATCGCCTATTTCTGTGCGTGAAAATCTTGAGAAAAAAGGCCGGTATATAATTAATCACGGTGCCCGTCGTTATAGAGCTTCAAAATTAGCTGGAAAACACACAATTCCTGCTTTTATTGATAATGATTATAACGAAACAGATCAAGTTATTGAAAATTTACAGCGTGATGCATTAACTGCCCGTGAAATTGCAAATTTTATAGGGCGTGAAATAGCAAGGGGGAAAAAGAAAAAAGATATCGCCAACGAAATAGGAAAATCTAATTCTTTTGTTTCACAATACGTAACGCTTTTAGACCTTCCTGAGGAAATTTCTGAAATATTCAATTCCGGTCGTGTTACAGATGTAACTGTAATTAATGAATTAGTGGTTCTTTATAAGCAAAATAGAGATGTAATCATCGATTATATTAATGATAATGATGAGGATATAACACGAAAGGATATCGTAAGAATACGTGAATTTTTAAATAGTTCACATGTTGGCTTTGAAGAAAGTTTCGAGGAATATGAGGACGATTATAAAAATACTGATAATTCATCTATTGACTTTAAGCATAGAGAGGAACATATACAAAATAATGAAGAAGAAAAGCGGACTAAAAAAACAATAGATGATAATATAATAGAATCTAGAATAAAAAAACCTATTATCATTGTAGAATATAATAAAAGAGCTGCTCGTCTTCTTTTTAAGAACTGTTCAAAAAGTGGTTTCTGTTGGATAAAATATGATGAAGGCGGGCAAGAAACAATGATTAATATGAAACATTTAAAGTTGACTCATATTTTAGAGGGATAATATATTCCTTTATATTCGGCAACTTTGAAAACTTTTTATAGGTTTTATACGCCAATGCAAGAACGTTTGTTAGTGATGAATGGTTATTCAATTGTTCAATCTGTAAAAGATGACGAGTGGATTAATGAAAGTGTGTTTAAAGCTGATGGACTAAAAGCTGGTGTTTATAATTTATTCAAAGCACTACCAGCCAATCTCATCGATAAGCACGTAGGCCTAATCATT
The DNA here is from genome assembly GCF_046843095.1 of Bartonella sp. DGB2. GTDB lineage: Bacteria > Pseudomonadota > Alphaproteobacteria > Rhizobiales > Rhizobiaceae > Bartonella. Next base: position 23,254 of record NZ_CP177328.1, on the reverse strand, counting down.
TACTTTGATGATAATTTTCTTTATCAAGAGACTGAAACAGCACTAGTTAAGCACGATCGTGAAAGGTTTTTTGAATTACCAGAAATAGGAAAATTTAGAGCTATATCATATGGAAACGATGGAAACGCCATAATTGATGTTATTAGTCACAGCAGTTCTAAGCTTAAACGCTAAAGCTATAATTTTAGCGTTTTAATGTATAAAGTTTCATAATAGGGAAATGCCATAATGCTATAAAGATAGCGTTGTGGTATTTTCATCTGTACTTTAAAACAACTACTAACGTAGCTATGATAGTTAAGCTCGCTATAATCATATTCATTATAGTTAGGTACCGTGTTTGTTGTATGCTATCAGCTAATTTCTCATAGCCATATGTAATTTCATTTGTGATATTTTCAGATATATTTTTAGTAGCTTGTTCTGCTTCTTTTCTCATTTCTTCTTGAGTAGCCCTAAGGGCTTCATTGATGATACTTTCTGCCTTGTATTTAGCTTCTTCGCTCCAATTTTGTATTATTTCTTGCAACTGAGATTGAAATTCCTTTAACAGTTTTTTCTGTTGATCTTCATTATCCTGTTTTATTTTTTCGTTCATTGTATGTAACATAAGGATAGGATCATCTCGACCAATGGAGATTCCATGTTTTCTTGAAAGCAATTGCGCTACTTCTTCTAATTTGTCACTCATTATAGCTCCATAGCTCTTTCTAATTGTTGAAAAATTGTATCTTTAATTATTTTAAGTCTTTGTTTTGTCATGATTGGCAAAGTTTCTTTCTCTATGGCTTCTTTAAATGTTAAGCGTTTTTTGAGAATTGTAGAAAAATCGTAACCATATGTTTCCTCTTTAAGGGTGGGGATTTCAACTATAGCGGATATACGGCTTCTATTTGAGATGAACGCCTTCATATCGTAGAACGGTTTTCCGTCATTTTCAACGGCGCCCCAATACGGGTTAAGCCAAACAACGAAATTAGTTTCTAATGGAAATTGTTCAACAAGTTGAGTGAATCCATTGATTGTATCACGTAGCGACTGACCACCAGTAATAACGGTATGAATGATAAGTTCGTGCTCCATACTTTTAAATAAGGAGGGAACTTTATTGTTGATTAGGTAGTAAGATAATGGAACGAATGAACTTGCTCCATTATCAATAATTACATCGTTTTTGGAAGAAACGCTCATTTCAACTAAGGTGTCAAATTTTCTAGTATTGATTTCATCCGCGTCCATGATTTCCAAACGCTTTACGGCTAATGCTTTATAACCTTCAAAGGTAGCGTTAATTGGATCTGTATCAATGCAAAGTGGTGTTTGATTTTTTTCCATTTTATATTGAGCGAGTATTGCCGCAACCATGGATTTCCCCACGCCGCCCTTTCCTTGTAAAATCATATGAATTTTTGCCATTAGAGCAAATCATCCTCTCTTGGTTTGGGATTAAAATTAAAGCCGTCTATATTAAATTTTTTATTCGGCATACTTTGATCTTTTTTTATAAATTCATTTACGTATTTCACAAAGGAGCTATAACTGCACGTAATTTTTTCTTCTTTGTGTAGTGTATACCAAATACTTTTGATATCCCAACCGTCATTCATTGCTGTTTTTATGTCGTTTCGCATCGCTATGAATATAGCTTTGTTCTTATTTGTTTTAATAGACTTATCTGACGATACTAGCGCAGATATACGCTGTGAAAGGCTTTTTTTCATGGATTTACTCCTTTTATTTCCATTATTTTATAAAATTTAATATTTAAAAATTATTTATGCAATAGTAAATATTAAAATTAAAATCAAAAATCCTCTAATTTCTCTTAATTATACTTTTTTTGACGTTATATGAAAAATATCAAATTATATTATATCAGTTGATATAATCTTAGATTATATCAACTGATTTTTTTCATTTTTTTTCGAAATTTTTCAAAAATTAAAGATTATTTTTTTAATTTTTGAAAATATTATATTTTATGTTATGATCGTATTGTTGTTGCGGGCAGGATAGGTGAAATTAGCTAATCATAAATGATTATCGAATTTCACGAAACCTTATTCGCACCTTCGGTGCTCAACGGGGATTCTGCTCTAAGAGGTAAATGAAACATAAATGGATATTTTATATGAAAGAAAAGCCGGAAATAAATATGCAAAAGCGTTGGCATCATTTGCGCGTACCCGTTTTTCCAGAAGAAAAAGAAAAAATAGAAAACCAAGCCAAGCAGGCTGGTTTGAGTATAGCAAGGTACTTGCGTGAAGTCGGGCAAGGATATGAAATCAAAGGCGTTATTGATTATGTACAAGTACGCGAATTAGCGCGTATCAATGGCGATTTAGGTAGGCTTGGCGGCTTGTTAAAGCTTTGGTTGACTGATGATGTGCGTACCGCAAAATTTGGAAAGGAGACTGTTATAGCTTTGCTTAAACGTATTGAAAAAACTCAGGAGGAAATGGGTAGCGTTATGAAATCTGTTATGAGACCTAGAGAAGGAAAGAAATTTTAGCCGCTAAAATTTTAGCCGCTAAAATTTATGCTATTTATGATTGCCAAGCATATTCCAATGAAAGTTGTTCACAAGAGTCATTTTTCTAAACTTGTGAAGTATATAACTGATTATCAAAATAAAGCCGAACGCGTAGGTGTGGTGTCTATAACCAACTGTTATTCCGGTACGGTTGACGCGGCTATAGATGAAATTTTAGCAACACAAGCTATAAATACGCGTGCTACTGGAGATAAAAACTTTCATTTGATTGTTAGTTTTCGTGCTGGAGAAAACTTAGATACTGCTACATTGAGAGCTATTGAAAAACGTATTTGTGATGGTCTTGGTTATGGTAATCATCAACGAATTAGCGCTGTTCATCACGATACGGATAATTTACATATGCATATCGCCATAAATAAAATTCATCCGGCAAGCAATAAAATGCATGAACCTTTCCATGCTTATTTTACATTGGCAAAATTGTGTGATGCTATAGAGGATGAATACGGATTGGAAAAAGATAATCATCAGATTTCTAAAACCATTTCCGAAGGACGCGCTGTCGATATGGAGCGGAACGGGGGTATTGAAAGCTTAATAGGATGGATTAAGCGTGAATGTTTAGATGAAATTAGAGCCGCGCAATCTTGGAGTGAGCTTCATAAGGTCTTGCAAGAGAGTGATCTAAGTTTGCGTATTAAGGCTAATGGTTTCGTGTTTGAAGCAGGAAACGGAATGCAGGCTAAGGCTAGCAGTGTATCCCGCGATCTATCTAAGGCGAAACTGGAGGCGCGTCTTGGTTCATTTGAAGCACGAAATGGGGAAGGTGTTGAAGTCAAATTAAAGCGCCGTTACAAAAAAGATCCTATTAAGCTAGGCGTTGATACTACTATGCTTTACAAAAAGTATAAGGCCGCGCAACAAGATGCGGGATTTAACAAAAAAAATATATTGAGTGAATCTTGGCATTTGAAAAAGCAAGAAATTGAAGCGGCTAAAAAAGCGTATAAACGGCGCCGGCTCCTTATTAAATCTTTGAATAGTAGGCATGTTAATAAGAGAGCGATGTATATTTTAGAGCGCAATTTGTTTTTAAGAACCATGAATAAAATTCATGAAGAATACCGTTTAGATAAGAATGAAACCAGTAATAAATACAAGCGCCATGCATGGGTCGATTGGTTAAAAAAAGAGGCTTTAGACGGCAATGAAGATGCGCTAGAGGTTTTGCGTGCTAGAAAGTTTACCGATGGTCTTAAAGGAAATACTATTCAAACGCAGGGTTATTCGTCATTTAAGCCTACAGCTGTAGCTGATAATATCACAAAAAAAGGAACAGTTATTTTTGTTTCGAAAAAAGCTTCGGTTCGATATGATGGTAATAAAATACAAGTTTTACAAAAAAACACACTCCATGATTTAGAAAAAATTCTTAAGTTAGCTATGTCTCGCTATGGTGATAATATTGTCGTTAATGGTACTACGCAATTTAAAGCCCAAGTCATAAAAGCGGCTGTGAACGCGAAATTACCGATTTCATTTGCTGACCCAATTTTAGAAAGCCGAAGGCAATCACTGTTAGATAAGGAGAAAATGTATGACAATAACAACGCAAACTATCGAGGACGAATTAGACGCGGCATTGGAAGCGTTGGACGAATCTTTACCAACAGAGGTGCATTCCAATTCGCCGTCAATAGTAACGGAAGATTATCAAGAGACGACGCAAATAGAGCACACAAAAAGCAGGGTGCTGATGGAGTTGGAAGATGGCCGCCGCCCGCAAATAGAAACCGTTTGCGAACGCTGTCCGAACTCTTTGTGGTTCGTATCGCCGGGGGAAGTAAAGTGTTATTGCCGAATAATGTTTCTAATAACGTGGAGCGACAAAGAGAAAAATCAGATAACGAATTGCGATGGTCAGTATCTGTAACGAAAGACAACTTAGAAAGTTTTCCTTTTTATCGTCCAGATCAGATTAAAGCAATGGATAAATATATTGAACAACAAAAAGAAAATGTGTATAATTATTTTGATATAAGTAAATATAAGGATGAAGCTGTTTTAACTTTTCACGGGATAAAAAATGTTGATGGGCATTTTTTAGCTTTGGTAAAACGCGATGATACTATGCTGATTATGCCTTTAGAGGAAGAAAATATTAGGCGATTAGAACGTATTTCTATAGGTGATACGTTTGTTCTTACATTAGATGGCATGGTTAGGACTTCAAGAGGAAAAAAAGTTGTTGAAAATAAATTCAAAAAACGCAATTGGTGGCAATGGATTTAAGCCTAATGTTAAGTATGGAAGGCTTATTATAATCCTTACGTCTCTTTCTTTTATCGTTGGCTTGCAGGCCGCTACGCAATATTTCGCTTACACATTTAATTATCATATCAGTCTTGGCAATCAGATTAATTATATTTATCCCCCATGGTCTATTTTGGAGTGGAGTTGGCAATGGTATAGTTATTATCCTGATCAAATAACTACAGCTGGCATTATAGGCGTTGTGGTTTCTACTATTGGACTTTTACTCACGTTTCTTTTAAAGACAGTCATTTCAAATACAGCAAGAGCAGAGCAGTTCATACATGGGTCGGCGCGATGGGCTGAAAAAAAAGATATTGAAGCGGCCGGCTTGTTTTCAAATGATGTTGAAGAATCCGTTTGCGTCGGTGGATGGATGGATAAAAAGGGAAACGTTCATTATCTACGTCATAGTGGTGCAGAACATGTTTTATGCTATGCGCCTACGCGTTCGGGTAAAGGTGTCGGCTTAGTTATACCAACTTTACTATCTTGGTCTCGTAGTGCAGTGATTACAGATTTAAAAGGTGAGTTATGGGCTTTAACAGCTGGATGGAGAAAAAAAAATCTTTTAGAAATAAAGTGTTACGCTTTGAGCCGGCATCTGCAACCAAAAGCATTCATTGGAATCCTTTAGATGAAATACGGATTGGTACTGAATTTGAAGTCGCTGACGTACAAAATCTTGTGCAAATTATTGTTGATCCAGAAGGCAAAGGTTTAAATGATCACTGGACAAAAACTGCTTTTGCTCTCTTGGTCGGTGTAATATTACATTCACTTTATAAAGGAAAAAATGATGGGATTCCCACTACGCTATCATCAATAGATGAAATGCTTTCTGATCCTAGCCGGAATATAAAAACATTGTGGAATGAAATGATTGTCTATCCTCATAGAGACGGCAAAAATCACCCTGCTGTCGGTGCGGCGGGTCGTGATATGTTAGATCGTCCTGTAGAGGAAGCTGGGTCGGTACTTTCTACAGTTAAATCTTTTTTGTCGTTATATCGTGATCCAATCGTGGCCAATAATACAAAGGAGTCTCAATTTTGTATTAAGGACTTGATGAACAACGTTGATCCAGTCAGTTTGTATATTATCACTCAACCTAATGATAAAGCACGTTTACGCCCATTAATCCGTATCATGATAACTATGATCGTACGGCTTTTAGCAGATAAAATGGATTTCCAAAATGGATTACCGATTGCACATTATAAATACCGTCTTTTAATGATGTTAGATGAGTTTCCAAGCCTTGGAAAGTTAGAGATTTTACAAGAGTCGCTAGCGTTTGTTGCGGGTTATGGCATCAAATGTTATTTGATCTGTCAGGATATCAATCAACTTAAAAGTCGTGAGACGGGTTATGGTCAAGATGAGACTATCACCAGTAATTGTCATATTCAAAATGCATACCCTCCTAACCGTATAGAAACAGCAGAGCATCATCTTTCGCGTCTAACTGGTCAAACTACGGTTGTTAAGGAGCAAATTACTACAAGTGGTCACCGTGTATCACCAGTGCTTGGACACGTTTCACGTACATTTCAAGAGGTTCAACGACCGCTATTAACTCCGGATGAATGTTTGCGAATACCGGGTCCGAAAAAGTCTGCAACTGGAGAGATTAAAACGGCAGGTGATATGGTTGTGTACGTTTCTGGTTATCCTGCTATTTATGGAAAACAAGTTCTTTATTTTCAAGAAAAAGAATTTTTAAAACGTTCGTCAACGCCTGCACCGCAAACAACTGATATAATTCGAGAAACAGTCGTGGAGAGGTGTATTAAGCTGTCTTAACATGATGAATATATCGCATGCATTCACTAAAGCTATAGCTATTTTCGGCGTATTTTTCTTGCTATTAAATTTAGCGTTTTATACGGCAGGAGCGCGGATTAACGTTACTAAAAGTATTCCGTTGGGGCTTTATTGGATAAGTATTCACCCATAAAAAAAGGTGATTATGTGCTTTGGTGTGCACCAAAAACAAAGTTATTCGATGACGCCAAGGAAAGAGGTTATATGGGATATGGGTTTTGTCCTGGCGGTTATGGATATATGATGAAAAAAATTTTAGCCGCTAAAAATGATATCGTAACCGTAAGCGATGCAGGTGTTAGTGTAAATGGAAAATTATTACCTTTGAGTAAGCCTGCTAAAGCTGATTTAAATGGTAAGCCATTACCAAAATTTCGTATAAATTCTTATAAGTTAAACAATTTCGAAGTCTTGCTAATGTCAGATATAAACAGCTTATCATTCGATAGTCGTTATTTTGGTTTTATTAATATCTCTCAAATTGAGAGTGTAATTCGTCCAGTATTCACGTGGTAGAAAAGGGGAGGGGATATGAGGCTTTTCATCGCTGAAAAACCATCTGTTGCTAAAGCAATTGCTGGAGTATTGGGCATAACCGGTAAAGGTGACGGATATATTGAATGTGGCTCGAATAAAATCACATGGTGTTTTGGTCATATGTTAGAATACGCCGAACCTGACGTATATACATCAGATGATGTATCACGTAACTCCAATGGTAAGAAAATATGGCGTATTGAAGATCTACCCATTATACCCAATAAATGGATTATAGAACCTAAAGCAGACGCAAAGAAACAGCTTTCTATAATAGGAAGGCTAATTAAAGAAGCAAATGAGATTGTTCACGCTGGTGATCCAGATCGTGAAGGACAGCTTTTGGTTGATGAAGTTCTTCAATATTTTAAGGTAAATAGCTCTGTAAGGATATATCGTTTTTGGGTGTCATCTCAAGATGCTATTACTGTTAGCCGTGGTTTAAAAAGCTTGAAAGAAAACAATACGTATCACGGCTGGGGTGAAGCGGCATTAGGGCGTGCACGTGCTGATTGGCTTATAGGTATGAATTTATCGCGTGCTTATACGCTACGTGCACGCCGTGGTGGTTCTAACGTTCTGCCGCTAACTGTAGGACGAGTACAAACACCTACTTAGGCGCTGGTTGTCAAGCGTGATCGAGAGATTGAGGCATTTAAGCCTATGCCATATCATCGTATCAAGGCGAATATTCAACATGAAAAAGGCGTTTTCGTAGCTACTTGGCAAGCCAAAGAAGATCAAGAGGGGTTGGATGATGAAGGAAGGCTTATTAATGGTTCTATCGCTGAAAATTTGGTTTTAAAGGTCAATGGTAAAGCTGGTTTTATAAAAGAATATAAGCAAGAGTTAAAAAAACAAAATCAACCTTTAGCATTTGCATTATCAGATATTACGCTGCTAGCGTCTAATAAATATGGATATAGTGCAGAAGATGTATTGAATACCTGTCAAGCGCTATACGAAACACATAAGCTTGTAAGCTACCCTAGAACAGATTGTGCTTATTATGAAAGGATGTTAAAAAATATTGAGCAAGGAAGCGGAATAATAAATGATTTTATGAAAAAGCAGGAAGATTTTATTATTAAAGAGGTAAGCAAGACAAATAGTGGATCTGTTACTATTGTTGGCGAAAAAGATACTACGAAATCGTCAAATATCCATAAATGCATGTCTTGTGGTGCTGGTCTTATACGTCGACCAGCAAAGAAAAAGGGCAATTTTTGGTGGGGATGTGCAACATACCCTGCTTGTAAACAGAGTTATCCGGATTTGAAAGGCAAACCGGATTATAACAAAGGCCGTTGATGCCTTTTAATAAAAGGAGTGATGTTATGAATGATCTTAAAGAGCAAAATCTAGATATAGAAGGCAAAGATCTAGATGAAAAAGATAAAAAACTCGCATATTTAGAGAGCCTATCTCCAGAGGAATTTTTCCCAAAACCAGATCCCAAAAAGCTTTTCCAAGAGATCTTAAGAGAAAAGATGCGTTATGCAATGATACCTGGTTTTATGGTTCAATGTACGCCAGAAGAAGCTGATGCACTGGGAGCTATCGAAGACGACGCCATGACTCATGAGGAGGCTCTTGAAGGTAGCATTGATTTATTGGATTATCAGAAAAATGAGCCTTTCTTTGATAATAGCGAAGATCCTAGCGACGATATTCCGACTTTCATTACTCGTAAGAGCGTCACTGATACTTATAGAATGAAGAAAGATTGATAATTGAGGGGGGCGATAATTGGATAGAGTAGAGGCTGAGGCTATAGTTAAGCTATTTTTAGAGGATTATCCTGGAGGCTATAAGCTTGCCTATAAGATACGTAAAAATACGGATGAGCTTTACGGTCGTATGGCAAAGGAAGTGCCTTTAGATATTAAGGGCGGCTATATCTCAAAGCACGTTGAGGGCAATAATGGGAAAGTTTATCAAGGCCGTGTTGATATTGTTTTAGATAATACCGACAGTCCAGAGGATTTACTTTTAACTTTACGCCATGAAGTTATAGGCCATTATGGCGCTAATACATTTGATCCTAAAGAAAAAAAAGCATTACTTGATAGTTTGATTCATAATCGAGAGGAAGATACGCTTAAGCCTTTATGGGATACGGTTAGTAAAAATTATCCACATTTCTCATTACAGTATCAAGCAGAAGAAGTAATTGCTTTATTTGCAGAAAATATAGAGCCACGTCACCATATTGGTAAAAGTGAAATACATAGTATGGGGCAAATGTCTTTATACGAAACGTGTATAAAAAAATCTAGGCCAATGACAGTATATGATTTGAAAAATATTACTCTCATGGTTGCCGACGGCTTGCATAAGCGTACAAGAAGCCAACAAACTTTTCCAAATATTAATGAATTATTGAGAAGGGGAGATACGGATATGGATACGGATTTCAAAATATTTCCTGAGAAAATTTCTGAAAAAATCATTGAGCAATTAAAAGAAGGAGTAGCGCCTTGGCAACGACCTTGGGTGGAAGTGGGGGCTTTACCAAGAAATTTTGTTAGCGGAAGGCGCTACCATGGTCTTAATATTGTAAGCCTCTTATCAGAAGGCTTTGAAAATAAATATGATCAGCAATATTGGATGACGTCTAATCAAGCATCTTTTCTTGGTGGACAAGTGCGGGAAGGAGAGAAAGGGACGCTTGTTAGTTTTTGGAAATTATACGAAGAAAAAGACGCCGTTGATGATCAAAATAGGCCAATTTTTGATGAGGACGGCGAGAGAGTAAAAACGCGCATTCCGCTTGAACAACCTATCGTATATAATTCTGTTGTATTTAATGTTAATCAGATTGACGGTTTGCCGCCAATACAATCTCACAACATTGATAAAGGAGATCCATTAAAAAGAGCAGAGCATATTTTAAAAGCATCTGGTGCTAATATTATTAATTCTAATGTGAACATACCATTTTACAAAGCAGATACTGATTCAATTGTATTGCCTCCAAAAGAGAAATTCGCAAACCTGAATGAGTATTACGCGGCGGTTTTACATGAATTAGGCCATTGGACAGGTCATAGTTCACGTCTAAATCGTGATGTGCCTAATTTCTTTAATTCGAAAGATTACGCTAGGGAAGAACTACGCGCGGAAATTTTTTCAATGCTGATAGCTGATGAATTGGGAATAGCGCATAATCAGAGTCAACACGCTTCTTATGTAAATTCATGGATAGAAATATTAGAAGAAAATCCAGCTGAAATTTCTAGAGCGCTCCATGATGCAGAAAAGATGTTTAAGCATGTCATGTCCTATGAACGCAAACAAGTTCAAGAGCATGAACATACGTATATCCATGTACCTTATACTGAGAAAGACGAAGCTAAAAAACTTGGCGCGCTGTGGGATAAAGAGGCTAAATCTTGGTATGTGGAGGCCGGCGCTGATTTATCCGCGTTTCAAAAATGGATCAAGCCTGCATCGGAGGCTGTTTTGATGAATACAGATTTAAAGAATGAGCAATCTGTCGAGAATAAACGTATTTATTTGACGGTTCCATATGCAGAGAAAGACGAAGTTAAAAAACTTGGCGCATTGTGGGATAGGCAGGAAAAATCTTGGTATATATCAGAGGATGTTAATGTTACTTCCTTTGAGAAGTGGTTAGATCCTAGTATGGACACTACCGCAGTTATAGACACCAATGAAAAAAGCGAACATTCTGTGCAGAATGAGCAATCTGTCGAGAATAAACGTATTTATTTGGCGGTTCCATATGGAGATAAAGAAGAAGCTAAAAAACTTGGTGCATTGTGGGATAAAGAGGCTAAATCTTGGTATGTGGAGGCCGGCACTGATTTATCCGCGTTTCAAAAATGGGATGCTAATAATGTTGTCACAGCCTTTGTACCAAGCATTAATCCAAGGGAAGAGTTCGCTGAGGCCATGCGGGGTGCTGGTTTAGTAGTTGGTAGTTTACGTGACGGTGATCACCCAATTATGGACGGAAAGACACACCGCGTTCCGGTAGAAGGTGGAAAGCGTGGAAGTCTTGATGGTTTTTACATAGCCCACTTAGATGATTATCCAGCTGGACGGATTATTAATTATAAAACAGGTGTCGACATCAAATGGAAAGGTGTTGGGCTGGTCATAAGTCCCGAAGAAAAAGCCAAACTTCAAGCTGATGTTGCTAAAAAACAGCAAGAACGAGCCGCAATGCAAGAAAAATTGCATATGCAGGTTGCAGATCATACAAGAGATAAAATTAATACTCTTATACCTATTAAAGGTGATGAGAATAGAACGCCGTATTTACAATCTAAAGGTATTCGCGCTCATAGAGGTGCTTATACTGATATGGAGAAAAAAGTTACCTATATTCCAGCCTTTGATGCAAACGGCAAAGCGTGGTCTATGCAATATATAAAAGAGGACGGTACTAAGCGGTTTGCTAAGGACGGCAAAAAGCAAGGCTTATTTCATGTGGTAGGTGGTATAGATGCGTTAGATGAGGCACCATTGCTAGTTATTTCCGAAGGCTACGCAACGGCGGCAAGCATTGCTGAGGCGGTAGATCATGCTACTGTAGCCGCTTTTGATGCTGGAAACCTTGTCCATGTAGCGCGTGCATTACATGATAAATATCCAAACAAGCCAATTCTTATTGCTGGTGATGATGATAGAGCTCAAGAGATTAAGACAGGTCGAAATCCCGGTAGGGAAAAAGCTGAGGAAGCCGCTTTGGCGGTAGGTGGTATATCTGTTTTGCCAATTTTTGCGCCTAACGAACAAGAGAACAATCCAAAGCAGTTCACTGATTTTAACGACCTAGCCAATAATAGTGAGTTGGGGCAAATTGGTATTTTGCGTCAATTGTTAGCTAGTTGTACTAGAGCGACGACAAATTATAATCTCAGGCAAGAAACCTTAAAACGAAATGAGATCTTGTCACAAGAAATGGAGCAGGAGCACACCAAGCGTGTTGGGCGCTCCAGGTGAACCTTATCCGTATAATGGCATCTGATAGGAATAAAATTCTCTATCAGATGTTATGGGTAGCTAAATGAAATGGCTAAAAATTGGGTAGCCAATTTAAGTTGCTCTATTTAGTTTTTAGCTATATAATATGATGTAGGTATTTTGGGTATACCCAATTGAGCGTATCATCATTTATTACTTATTAGAGAGTGAAAAAATGTTTAACGTAAATAAGGTTATTATTGCAGGTAATCTCGGTTTTGATCCAGTATTGAAACAAGCTGGCAATGCTGATGTTTCTAATATCAGTGTTGCTACCACGTCGTATCGTGGTAGTGGAGATCAACGCCAAGAGATAACAGAATGGCATCGTGTTATTTTATTTAATCATAGTGCAAAGTATGCCGCGCGTTATCTATCTAAAGGCGATAATGTTTATATAGAAGGTCGTTTGCAAACGCGTAAATGGTCTGATGATCGCGGTGAGCACACTATAACTGAGATTGTAGCTGATGTTATTCAAGGTAACCCTAGTCGGCGTAATGATCAATTAAACACTGACGGAAACACTGGGAACACTACTACCGGTGCATATGAAGATTCTAGGAGTAATAATTATGATGCATCATAAAGTGACTGAACAAGAATTAAAAGCGCGCCGGAGAAATGTTGATAACGCTATTGCTTCGCAACGCCTTGAAGGTTTGGAAGTTGATCCAGTTACAACCGCTGAACTGTATAAGTTTGCGGCTGGGGAATTAGAACTCCATGAGATAGAGCATAGTATCCGATCTCGTATTGCTTCCCGCAAATTATAATAAGAGGATTAAGCGATAGGAGCGGTCATGGCTAAGTATCCAGTTGTCATGCAAGATCCATATATAGACCCTAAGTCTGGTTTGTTACGCAATGAGCTAGGGATAACAGATCAAGCCGAACTTGATCGCGCAGAGACAGCTTTCAGTGCAATTCGTGCTTGTGAGTTGGAGGAGGAGCCTATTCCAATTAATTTTGATCTTGACTATTTACGACACGTGCACCGAACTTTGTTCGGTGCTGTGTATTCATGGGCGGGCGAGTTAAGAACTGTAGATCTGTTCAAAGGCAATATGCGGTTTGCAAACGTAAATATGCTTGAAAGCGCGGGGCATCAAATTTTTCAAGAGCTGAAAAAAGAGCAAAATTTGCATGGCCTTGATACCGATATGTTTAGCAAACGCGCTGGTTATTATTTAGGCGAGATTAATGTTTTACATCCGTTTCGTGAAGGCAATGGACGATCACAACGTGTTTTCATAGGGCAACTTGCAAGAGCAAACGGTTATTGTATTGATTGGGTGAATGTATCCCGTGATGAAATGACTCGAGCGTCTATAGACGCGTATTATGGCAATTCTGAAACCATGTCTGATTTGATACGTGCTAATATTTCACAGCATGATCAGTCTATAGAGCGCGTTCAATCAATTACTAGTGGTGTATCCCGAACGCGTCGAGGCAGGTAGGGTTATTTAGATGCCTAATATGAAGGTTGCGCGCGTTTATTTACGTGTTAGTACGCAAGAGCAAGATTTAAATAGGCAGGCTCGTGTTGTAAATGATGCACGATCTGCTGGTTTTTACATTGCTGGTGTTTATACTGAAAAGGCATCTGGCGCGCGTGCTGACCGGCCTGAATTATTGCGCCTTATTAATGATTTGCAACCTGGCGAGGTTGTAGTAGCCGAAAAGATTGATAGAATTAGCCGTTTGCCATTGATTGAAGCCGAACGCTTGGTGTCCTCAATTCGTACTAAAGGAGCTAAATTAGCTGTTCCTGGAGTGGTTGACCTAACAGAACTAGCTAACGAGGCGAGCGGCATAGCGAAAATTGTTTTAGAGGCTGTACAAGATATGCTTTTAAAGCTTGCATTGCAGATAGCACGCGATGATTATGAAGATAGGCGAGAAAGACAACGCCAAGGCATAGAGATTGCAAAAAAGGCCGGTCGTTATGGGGGAAGGACGCCTGACACTTTTATACATGATCAAATTATTGCGCTAAGATCTAGCGGTCAAAGCATTGCTAAGACTGCAAAGCTAGCTAGATGTAGCGAAAGTCAAGTTAAGCGCATATGGGCTATAGCAAGAAAGAAAAATACAACGCTTAGCACCTATACAGAAGGTAACCGCCAACTGGACATGGTTGATTGGTTAGAAAAACAAAATCGGTAGCGTTCAATTTTTCTTTGGCGTAAAACAGCAAGCGAAGCGCGCAAGAGCGTAAAAAAACCACCCGCCTCATTTATAAGGCGGGTGGTTTTTTAGAAGGGAAGGGCGCTAAGCGCCCTTTTCTATGTGTATCAACATTTTGGATACTTAAATTTTTGGATACTCAAATCCTGCGGCTCGAGAGTAAGCAGATCCATTAGATCCAGAAAGGCTGTCTTCGCTATCTGAGTTGCTACTTCCTGCGCCCATGCCTGAATTAGCGCTACTTTCCATACTATTAGCGCTTGCGACTCTCTTTGCTAGCGCTCCTATCGCTTTTGCGCCGCTAGCGGTTCCGCTTGCGGCCGCCCCCATACCTCTACCTGCCGTTGCTAGGGTTGCTATAGTAGCGGCGGTACCGGCTACAAAGCTCATGAAGCTCATTTGGCCAATTCCACCGCCGCCGATGCTTGCACCCGTCATAATGCCTGCAACAAGTGGAGGAAGTCTATGAGCTAGGTGAAAGGCGAGTAAAATAGCAATGAATATAACGGCAAGGTTTTTCAGATCTATTTTATGCATTTCCATTTTATCATAGTATATTTCTAAAAAACCCTGCGCCACACTGATAACTAGTATCATTGTCATTATTTGGATAGCTAAGCCTAAAACTGTTCTATAATAGTTTAGAGCCATTTCGGAAGTCCAACGGCTACCACCAAAGCCTAGAAAAATTATGCCTGCATAGACGAGTATCCAAGAAGCAATTGTAAGAAGCAGCATATTAACACACATTATGGTAAGCACAATCAGTATAAGTAATGCTATAAGTATACCGCATCCAGTTAATACGGGTTGCCATACTGAAGAATGATCTATGACTGTATTAAATAATGCTAAACCAATGTCGATGATCGAACTAGGTTTTATTTCATTCCCAAAGCCCGCGGCTCTACCTCCTAGCATACTGAATCCATTTATTATTGCCTGTGCAATAATAGTTCCGTTTGTTAGCAACCACCAAAAAAAGCCCGTAAACATAATAAACTTAAAAAATTCTGAGAAAAACTCCCCAATATCTGCTTTACGTAAAGCTAAGGTGCAAAATGTCCACACCATGCTTATTGTGGACAATATCCAAAAAATCCTACTAGCGGCCTCAGATATAACTAATTGCCATCTTCCAGCCGATTGCTTATACAAATTCAAGAGATCCTCAAACATATCACCGTCACCGAACTGTGGATCCATAAGTGGTGTATGCGATGCTATCGTTTGACTGTATGCCAATACAGGGAAGAATGATATTAATAAGAAAAATGTTGCTATAATTTTTTTTTCATCTTTCATCTTTCATCTTTCATCATTCTCAAAATAAGCTCGACACATACTTTTAAACTTTTCTAGAGTAGAAGGAGATACTTTTTGTTCTAGTTCATATATGTTTTTGTTGTTACAAGTTTCATCGTTTGCTTCTGGCAATGAAGGTTCACATCCTGCAAGTAAAAATGCAAATGATGCTACTATTAATGTACCTTTTGTAATATTCATAATTTTTCACTCCTTATTTGTGTTATTTGTGCTTGAGTTTAAAGCCAAAGTCATATGTTTTCCCAATACCCAAGAATTGAGCGCTTGCGGCTTCTTGTTCTGCTCTGCGATCAGCTTCGGTTTGTGCTTTGATTGCTTCGGCATTTTGTTGTGCTAGCAGTTGTGCGCGTAGTTGTAGTAGTTGGTTCGTTTGTTGGCTGGATAATTGATTGGCATAGCCTGCCGCCTCTACCTGTCCTGCGGCGCTTTGCGCGTTGATTTGTATTCTTTCTAGAGTGCGTGCATCTTGCTTTAAGGCCTCTTGATGTTGGTTGATACTACGAATCCAGTCGTCATTGGCTTTTTTCTGAACTTCACTAGCCAATATTCTTTTTTTCTCTAATTTAGCGCGTTCTGCATCAGAACAGCCCCCTGATGAATAACACGGTGAACTTCTGTAGTAGGATACATCCTGAAACTGATTTAAATAGCCTTGCAAGTTTCCCAACCGGCTTTTGTATTCTTCTAATGCGCTTTGCTCTTGTAAAAGCTTATTTATGGTATCTTGCGCTTGATCCCATATGTAAGCGGCTGGTGCGGCGGCGTTTTGTAGCATAATTTCATATTGCTGTAATTGTGTTTCATATTGTTCAATCATGTGAGCGGTTTGTCGAACATTTTCTATTTCTGTGTTTATATTTTCGATTAAGTTACTAACATCAATGACCGGCATACCTACAGAATGTGCAGGTATGTAAGTGAGTGAGTTTATCGCTAAAGCTACGAATAGAGACATTTTAGCCGCTAAATTTTTTTTCATGATTATCTCCCCTTGACGTGATGATAAGCAAATGAACGATAAGGACTAGGAAAAACTAGGTCTTTTACCACCATTATATTAAATCGATAGCCTGGACGTATTTCTAGTGTAGGTGATATATTCATATTCTTTTGTATCATTTGTGCGCTTACTTGACCTAACTGTTGACCTAAGGCCGCGTTCATTTGACTCGAAATGGTAGGAGGCGTATTCGGCGCTAAGCCGTTTGTACCTTGGCTAATAGATACACCAGCGGTTATGGCTGACATCAAAATAGCAGATCCGAATATACGGAAATAATGATTGTTAACTTGATCTGTAAAACCGGAATAACCTCCAGCATCCGTACCAGGCATACCGCCAATATCTATTGCCCTACCGTCGGGAAATATCACTCGTTGCCAACCAACAAGAACCCTCGACTGCCCATAAGATACATCACTTGAATACGAGCCAACCAAACGTGCGCCTTGTGGAATGAGTACATATTTTCCAGTTGCTGTATCGTAAACATTTTGGCTAACTTGGGCTATAATTTGGCCGGGCAATTCAGAATTGATACCGGAAATCATCACGGCTGGTATGATGAATCCTGCGCGTATTTCATATGGCGATTTAGGATTTTCTAATTGAGAGTTCAGTTTCCAGCGATCTCCTACGGAATTATCAGAAAATTGCGAATATTCATTTTTGCGTCTTTCACCGTCGGAAGGTGTACTTTGACCCGAAGCGGCTCCTGATACCATGCTTTGGATTTGTTGTAATTTATCCATATACTGAGTATCAGCACCTGCATTTTCATTATGTAATGTTTGAAGGCGATGGTTAATTTGTGCTATTTTGGCTTGCACTTCTTCACGGGTTTTTGGAACCCCAGTGGTTGTATTACTAAATAAACTCAAACTATCACTTGATTGATGCCTCATACTGATTGGTACGGTAGTTCTTGCTTTTGCGGCTTGAGACAACATTTGCATCTTATTACTCGTAAGATTAAGTGTATTTGTAGTGTAGTCCGGTGGATACATTCCTAACGATTGATTACTATATCCTAAAGAAGGAGGCAATTTCAAAATATTTTTTTGATTTTCTTGTTTGCTTTGTTTTCTATTTTTTTGATCTGTATTATCATCGAATGATGTATCATTTGATGATTCATCATTCGATGATGCTTGCTGGTGTGATAACATTTCTAATGTTTCTGAGCTTGCATGTGTGTCTTTAGTTTTTTTGCGCTCTGGAATTATACCTTCTATTTTATGATTTATAATAGCTTCTGCTAAGGCTTTAGAGCTGTCTATTTTTTTCTTAGCTGGGTCAACATTTTCAATATTAGTTTTTTCAGTACGGTCAATCATTACGAGACCAATAATAATGAGAAAAGCAACCAATCCACCAATGAATAAGTATATTGGTAAATTATTAAGCGAACGCCCCCCTACCTTTTTTGTATGCATAAATAGTGAAGTATGTTTAGACTTCTTACGCATTTGCCATTACTCCTTAAGAGACCAATAACCAATAGGCATAAATGATCCGTCAGTGCCTAAATAAGGACGCGTTAAGGTTTGATAGCCAATGGATATTGTTAAGCGGTATATGTTTGATTGTCCGGCTTGATCTAGTACATAACTCACGGGTAAGGGAATGGGGTCGCCGTCTATTTCTTGCTGTGGTTGTTCCTCAGCGGCGTATTCTACAACTGCGTAACCTTTTTCTCTTAACAATCTCACTAGAGAAATACCGAAAGCATCTTGCGTAGTATGTTGTAGTTTTAGACGGGTTTTTGCTGGTGGATAGAGTGTAACAAGGTGGTTTACTGCATCCTCAGCGATTTGTTGTGGATTTATAGCACCAGGGATAAAATTTCCATAATATGCAGGTTGTTTAGAGGCTACACAGCCTGCAATTGGTAAAGCTAATAGCAAGAGGATAATAACTTTGCGCATTTTATTTGTTCCTTATAATTGTAACGCTCTGTTGTGTCTTGCCGGAACCAGCAATCATGATTGCTTCATCAAATACCGCATCCACGATATAGCGGTCACCTTGCACGCGGTAGTTTACCATTGCGGTTTTAGGAGAACTAAACAATTTTTTCTCTCTATTAACTACTAATAAGGCCGGTGCTTCCGTTTGCGCCATTGACATTGGCATTTGGATAATAGTTTTAACACCATCGTTATAAACGCGGATAGGCGTCCATGGTGTTACTCCATATAATGTGTAATCAAAGGATAAATTCCCTAAATATTCTCCAGTTGCTGGTATAGTTGCATCATCTCTTTGTTGCGCGGCGCGCGCTTGCATCATTTTCCATTTTTCTAGAGATTCTCTAGGATAGGTAAAGGAGACCCTAGGCATATAGCGTGTGCGGTCAGAAACGAGATGAAAGTGATAAGTGCGTCTATTTGTGGTAACTGCAAGGCTAGTCTCTATACCAGCATCTGCTGGTTTAATCATTAGATGTTGAATTTGGTTTTCGCCGGTACCGCTTATAGCTGGATCAACCATCCACCTAGAATTATCACCAATATTAACTGAGATAACATCTTCTCCAGGTTGCAAAGAAATATCGCATACATTAAGTACTGCACAAATAATTTTTGGCTGTTGTACACCGTAAACGAATTTTATTTCACCATTAGCTCCAGCTACTGGTTGTGCCGCGGCGATAGTACCGGATTTCCAGCGATCAGCGATACCTAGAGCTTTTTGGTCAGTTGGCGTTAGATTTGTTCGATCTTTAGAAAAATATTGATCAGCCATTGGATCAAGTTCGCCGTCAGCTTGAGAGACAGAAGGAAATACGAGAAGATTTCCTAATAATATGGCAATTATAATTTTCTTCATTATGAAGCGCCTTATCATAGTTATTATTGAATACGTGACCAAGAAAAATCTTTAATATAAACCCCTAGCGGATTTGCTAGTAGCTGTTCTTCTTTGGTCTCTGAATTTGTTTCAACGGTGTAAACGTTCACCAGTGCACGCATATTTTCGGGGGGCTTTACAAAACCACCTTGCCGGTTACGTGTGTTTTCCTTCCAGTCCACTTGCCATGTTTGCGGCGATTGCTGGAGGATTGATGTAATTTCAATGCTAACCATTTCGTTTTCAGCACGTTTAAATGGGTTAGCATCAGCATTTCCATTAAGCCACTCATTCATTTTTAAAGCGGCTGGATCATTTGGATTGAGAAAAGCATATAGCTTTAAAATAGCATTACGTTGTAACGCTATATCTGGTGTAACGAGCCTAGCATTAGTAATGAAATCGGCGACAATAGCGCGTGCAATACGCGTATCAACTGTAGTTGTAGGCCGTACTGTTCCCATGCCGACAGCTTGGCCTATCTTGTCTACTTCTACGATGTAAGGAACAAACTTAGACTGTTTTCCAATATAAATAATTCCAGCAACGCTAGTTAAGGCAATTAACATAGAAAGGATACCTATAAATTGCCAAGTTTGGTTTGCGGAAACCAGTGAGCCTACATGTTCATTCCAAACACGACGCGGCGATAAATATGGATTTTTGGTATTGTTATTTTCTGTTTCTTCTTGCACATCGGGCGAGATAGGCAATAGATTTTCGATATTCTTTTTTTTCTTTTTAAAAAAATTCATTTTGCCTCCAAATAATCATCAAGTTTTAAATTTCTATCAGCTAACCATTCATCCACCCATGCATCGCCATGTTTAGCTTCAAGCTTTTTGATTATGGCTATGGATTCTTTGCTTGATGCACCAACAAATGCTAAGGCTAATGAGCCTAAAGCGAGATCATAGAGGCGGCGGCCGTTTTCTGATGCATAATAGTATTGGCGTTTTGGTTCTGCTGTAGCCAAAATTTCAATTTGGCGTGTATTAAGTCCCATACGGCGATATAATGCTGATGTATCTTCATCACATGCATATGCGTTAGGTAAGAAAATTTTTGTGGCGGTAGATTCTATGATTACATCTATTATACCGCTATTATTAGCATCAGATAAGCTTTGCGTGGCCATAAGCACCAAGCAATTAGCTTTACGTAGAACTTTCAACCATTCGCGAATTTTATCGCGAAATGTTGGATGTCCAAGCATTAGCCAAGCTTCATCTAAAATTATGACGGCTGGCTGGCCGGTTAAAGCGCATTCTATCCTGCGGAAAAGATATAATAGAACTGGTAAAGCGAACTTCTCTCCTAAGTTCATTAGTTCTTCTATTTCAAATACTGTGAAATCAGAAAATGAAAGCCCATCGCTTGTCGCGTCCAATAAGTGCCCCATTGGACTATCGACTGTATATTGTTGAATGGCTTCACGGATTGATAGATCTTGGATAGTAACGCTAAATTCTGATAAAGTATGTGCGCCGCTATTATGCATGCTTGAAAGCGCATTATTAATTTCATTTCGTTGAGAGGGTGTAGTGTTTAGGCCATTTAACGATAGAATAGTATCTATCCATTCTAAAGCAAAAGCACGATCACTGGAGCTATCAAGGAATTGTAGTGGGCAAAATGCTAAGCTTTTATCATCAGATGCTACAGTGAAGTGTAGGCCGCTTTTTCCTTTTGATGTAGCGCGAATACCAGCAGTTAATGGATACAGTGACATGCCTTTATCAAAGGCAAAAATTGTCATACCGCTATAACGGCGAAGTTGGGCGGCAATAAGGGCTAAATGCGTTGATTTTCCCGCGCCTGTTGGACCAAACATGAAGGTATGGCCTAAATCGCGTACGTGTAAATTTAGCCAAAATGGCGTCGATCCTGTAGTGACACACCGCATAAGAGCTGGTGCTGACTGTGGATACATAGGGCAGGGCGCTTGCGGATTTCCAGTCCATATTGTACTTGTAGGCAATAAATCTGCTAAATTCATAGTGTTAATAAGTGGACGCCTTACATTTTCGTAACCGTGTCCAGGTAAACTTCCGAAAAAGGCATCCAGCGTATTAATGGTTTCTATCCTAGCTACGAAACCTAGGCGATTAATAGATTTTTCTACACTGCGCGCGGATTGTTCTAACCGTGTACGGTCTTCATCCATTAGGATAATAACGCTTGTATAATAGCCTCCTGCAACCAACCCGCTTTCAATGCCGGCGATAGCATGCTCTGCATCCTCAGTCATAGACAATGCATCGTGATTAACACGGCCGCTATTTGTGTTGAAGATTTGATCAAAAAATCCCCGTATTTTTTGGCGCCATTTTTTGCGAAACTTGTCTAGGTGAGCGATAGCTTCGTGTAAAGGATCTGGAAAATTCGAGAGCTCGCGGTTAGAATAAGTAGGAGACTGACGCCGAACGGCATCTACGTGTATCATCCATCCATTACCTAAGCGTGCAAAAGCTTGATTAAGACGGGAGGAAACTAATTGGCGTTGTTCTTCTGTACTGCTTGCGTTGTCATCGCCTTCATATAGCCAAGCCGCCATAAAAGAGCCATTTTTGCATACAATAATCCCATCATCTACAACGGCGCTATAATTCAGTAAGTCAGATAGCCCCATATCTTTAAAGTGATGCCTTTTTAATTTGAATTCAGCATCAAATTTACGTAGGCGTACAAATAAGATAGTCACTAAACCAGCGCCAAGGACAGCAATGCAAAGGACAATAAATTCAATCATTTGTACCTCTTTACTTGTTTTGGCGTATTATTGCGAAAAGGTGTGCTACGTGCAGGGTAATACTTTTCGTATTGCCGGTGTCGTAAATAAACATAGCGCAATTGCGGATCTGATTTAGCCATAAGGCGGCATATGTATAGGGAAACAAACCACAGTAAAACACCGAATATGGTAGCTTTTAATTCTTGAGCGCTAAAAACTAGCGTTCCAGCTAATACCGCCGATAGCATAACTAATTCACGGTCACCGCCCATGAATAAGTTTGGGCGATTTCCGGCTTTATGGATTGGAGTTTTTTCTAACGCCATATTTTATACCGTTACGTATTCAATGGACTGTGATTTTACAGAAGTTGATTTTGCATCAATGGACGCGATTACTGCGCCATGACCAAAAAATCTTCCCATTATATTTTGAGCGCCAATCAATAAAGCCATTACTAATACAAGGAAGATCAATGAACGGAAAAAAGCGTTTAATTCACCACCAAAAATTAAAGTTGCGCCAGCGACAACCATTCCAATAATTGATACAGCAAAGGCTACTGGTCCAGTCAGTGAATCTTTTAGCTTATCTAGCCAATCTTCATAAGGGAGGGATCCACCTTGCCCTACGGACGCGAAAGCGTGTTGTGTATTTAGGAAAAATAATGTCAGTATAATAATTGAAATTAGGAAAGGCGTTGTATATTTTTTAGCCATTAACGAGACTTTCATTTTTTGACTTCTCCTGTTTATTTAAAGTGATTTAATTTGATATTTACCGTTTACGTATCCGGAAACCTCTAGAATTTCTTTTATGCGGCGTGATGCGTTTGAAGTTCTAGCGATTTGGATAACCACGTTTACGGCTTCACCGATTAGTGGTTCTATTTCTGTAGGTGCTGATTTATTGCGTGATATAAGAGATTTTAACCGCGTAAGGCCTTCATGTGCACTGTTTGCATGTAAGGTAGCGGCTC
>NZ_CP177325.1:1155000-1283930 GCF_046843095.1 Bartonella sp. DGB2 | reverse complement strand
TAAAGAGCTTTTACCAAAAAAAAGCCCGCGCTCTTCTTTAAGATAAGAAGCAACCGCCGCAATATCGGTCACAACGCCACCTGATCCGACAATGCGAGAAAATTCTGTTACTAAGGCCTCTTCCATTAAATGCTACCCCTTCTCCTCTAATCCCGCATGCGTATAAATGACGTACACCGAATCCTTACCTCCTTACAGATCGCGGCGCAGCAGCACGTTGCAATCGATCATTAATTGCTTCACCTAAACCAGCCATGGGAATCGGCGCTACCGCGATGCGCTTCGCCCCCATCCTATCTAAAGCGAAAAGTGCTGCAAATAAATTAGATGCTGCTTCAGGCAAGACTCCATCAACACTTAAATTCATAAAGGATAGCGCCTGCTGAATACCTTCAGGTACCATAGAACCAAATCCTAAAAATGCTTCCCCTGCCTCTACACAGACAGCGTTTAAGCGTAAAGTAGCCTTGGGAGCATAATGAGATTCTAACATGCCAGGGGCCTCAATAGCCGTACATTGGTTAGAGCGCTGCACAGCCGTACCGCTCGCTTCTTCGAGCATTTCTGTCGTCACCCCGCCCGGGCGTAGGAGAAAAATTTGTCCTTCCACCACTTTGATAATCGTTGATTCTACACCAATCTTGGTAGATCCACCGTCAAGGATAAGGGGCGCATTTTTGCCCAGTGAGGCAAAAACAGCGGCCGCTGACGTGGGGCTCAATTGGCCAGAACGATTAGCGCTTGGCGCTACTAATGGCCGCCCTAAGCGTGCAACCGCCGCCCGTAGCCCGCCACAGGGGCAGCGAATCGCAACACTAGCAAGGCCCGCTGTAGCAAGCGGATGAATAGAATGCGGTTTTTTTTGCTGGAGTACCAAAGTTAGCGCACCGGGCCAAAAGACCTTCATTAAATGGCGCGACAGGGGATCAATTTCTACATAGTGCTCAGCCATCATTAAATCACTGACATGGGCAATAAGAGGGTTGAATTTTGGCCGCCCCTTAGCGGCAAAAATCTCCGCCACCGCCCTTCCATTATAAGAATCGGCAGCAAGCCCATAAACAGTCTCTGTGGGTAGGGCAACTAAACTACCAGCATCTAAAAGAGCAACAGCCTCTGCAAGTGAGCTATCGTTAAGCGGTTTTATCGACATAATTACCTTTCATATCGAGCCCTTGATCGTAGGCTTTAAGAGGCGCAAAACTATAGCGATGAATTCCCTTGAGAGGGCCCAGAGTCGCAATAGCCTTTCGGTGTGCTAAGGTCGCATAACCTACATGTTGCTCGAATCCATAATCCGGATGTAAGGCGCCAACGGCCTTCATCATCCGATCGCGTGCTACCTTTGCAACAATTGAAGCGGCGGCGATAGAAAGTACACGTTGATCACCTTTCACCACCGCTTCAGCTTCGCAAGGTAAAGAAGGTGGCACGTCACGCCCATCAACCAAAACATAATCAGGTACTAAGCAAAGCGCCTCCACGCAGCGCGCCATAGCCTGCAATGTAGCTACACGTATATTGCTTTGATCAATTGAAATGGCGCCAACACTAGCAAAGGAGACTGCCAAAGCACAGGACAAAATATCTGCATAAAGCGCTTCACGCTGACGAGGCTGCAACTTTTTAGAATCATCAAGTCCGTGCGGTAAATAAGTGGGATCAAGGATCACTGCCGCAGCAACCACAGGACCAGCCAAGGGTCCGCGTCCTACTTCATCCACTCCAGCGATAAAGTGAAATCCTTGGCTCTGTAAATGGCTCTCAAAAGTGTAATCGGGGCGATGTATCACAGATTGGGCGGCGCTGGCCGCACAGCGAGATGGAAAAAGCATGCTGCAAGGCAAAAACGACGATGTTTTTTGAAAAGACATGGTTTTGTTTTGCCATGATCAGAGCGTTTGTCAAGCCAAACTTGCGTACAACCGCGCCCGCCTCCATAAAATGGAAGCGGGCGCGCCTTTCATTAAAGCTTGCAACTAGGTATCAGTACGGAAGATTTTAATCGCCAGCATTGGGAGTATGCACAAGATCGTAAATACAACCGCTACCCAAATAGCGGCTACATAATTACTTTCGCTACCCACCCAAAAGGCTGCCACCGCCGGCCCAACCGTGGCACCAAACAGGTTAGCAAATTGCCCAAAGGTAACAACCGAGCCCGTCTCATCCAATTGGGACTGAATACTAAGAAAATAGGGAAAGACTACCGCCCAAGCAATAGAGAAAATAAACATTCCAGCCATGTAACCAATCCCTGATACATAATAATATAAAACGAAGGCTGAAAAAAGCTGGAAGAAAATCCCAATAATCAAAGGTCGATAATGTCCAAAGCGGTTGCCAACCGCAGCGACCCCCAGAGCCGCAAAACCTGCAACAAAATTAGCATAGCCCAAAATATCGCCGATTTCTGAAGGATCAAGGCCAGCTGAATTGCCTATACCTTCAGAATAAGCAAAGATAGCCCCATTAGAAGCGCCATAAATACACATACCTATGTTGGATAGAATCGCTCCAGCGGTCAAAAGTGCTTTAATTTCAAGATTGCCTCCCTCACTAGTAGCCTCTTTAGGATCGGCGTTCGGTTTGTTTTTAAATGCGCTCATCACTGGAGCACACAGAAGAGCAGAAACAGTCGCGATAACCTGAAGCCACTGCATGCCGATAAAACCATGGAACCAACCCGACTCTTGATCCAATAAACGCAAAAAGAAAAAGGTGCCAATCCCAGGATAAAAAAATTGTAAAGCACTAAAAATGGCAAAAGCACGCTCAAATCGGACAGTACGAGCTAAGGCTGCCGCCACCGCCGCCTGAGCCAATCCGCCCCCAAACCCGGCCATAAAAGAATAAATGTAAAGTACCACAAGGCCTTGGAAAAAAATGCTAAATAGAGTAAAAATCAGCATGATCAACATGCCAATCACCGAAACATATCCCATATCCCAATGGCGTGTACGCACAGAAACCAAAATCGACGCGATTGCAAGCCCCAAAACGCCAGCCGAAGCAATATACCCCGCAATATCCGCACCAAATCCTAAGGGTACATCGTAAGCGTAAACCAAAACGGGCAAAAGCATTAAGGGTCCAAGCCCCAATGTACCAACATAGCCTGCTAAGATTTGTCCTGTAAGTTTATTTTGATCCAATATGGTAAGGGCGCTAAAAATTCTTCGCCCTGGCAAAGACCCTAAAACGCCTTGTTGTCCATTTACTTTTCCCATCTCCATGCTCCCGGTAAAACACACAACATTTCAAATAAGAGATTGGCTCCTAAAAGGGCGGTATTACCGCTAGGATCATAGGGGGGAGACACCTCCACCAAGTCGCCGCCTACTAATTTCAACCCTTTGCAACCGCGCACAATCTCCAAAGCTTGAGGGGTAGTCAATCCGCCGACCTCTACAGTGCCCGTACCTGGTGCATAAGCAGGATCAATACCATCAATATCAAAACTCAAGTAGCAAGGTGTATCGCCAATAGCAGCGCGTACCTCTTCCATAAGTGGTACAAGCGATTTATGCCAGCATTCTTCAGCTTGGACGACATGAAACCCTTGGGAGCGCCCCCAATCAAAATCCCCCGTTGAATAACCGCTACCGCGTAAGCCAATTTGCCAAACCTTATCGCACTGTAACAACCCTTCTTCGACTGCGCGCCGAAACGGCGTACCATGAGCCGCCTCTTCCCCAAACATAGCTTCATTAGTATCAGAATGCGCATCAATATGAACCAAGGCTACTGGCCCGTGTTTACCGGCTATTGCCCGTAGAATTGGCCATGTAAGGGTGTGGTCCCCACCAAGCGTTAAGGGAGTGACATCATACTTTAAAAGATCGTGATAATATTGTGTAATGATTTCAATGCTACGACTTAAGTTAAATGTATTAATTGGAACATCGCCCAAATCCGCAACTTGTAAATGTTGAAAAGGGGCGGCACACGTTCCCATATTAAAAGGTCGCAACATACGGCTTTCATCACGAATCTGGCGCGGCCCTAACCGCGCGCCAGGACGGTTGGAGGTGCCAATATCCAAAGGGACCCCAATAAAAGCCACGTCAAGACCTTCAGCACTTTGTGCAGCGGGTAACCGCATCATAGTAGCGGGTCCGCCAAAGCGTGGCATCTGGTTGCCGCCTAATGGCTGGTTAAATGTATCTTGTTCTTTCATCCTAATCCTCCCAGATAGTCATATAAATAAAACGATAGGAAGTTTGTATTTAGGCTAACATGCTAACTGGCCAATATATATATTCATAATTATAAATGTTTATGAAACGCTTCTAAAATCAACCCTTTCACAAATTCTATATTGCGCTGAGGGGATCTCGACCGTGAAACCAGCTCAATTTTAGCGTTATAGTCATCTTCATGGACTGGTAAAGCGCGCAAGCGATCCTGAACCTCAAAAGAACGAGCAAAATGACAGGGCAAAAGGCCGATATAAGCGCCTGATAATATATGTAATATCTGCGCTTCAATACTAAAAATTAGCCGATCAGCTTCGTTAGGATAAAGGTTAAGTTGCCGACGACGTTGCTGATTCCAATAAGCACGATGTACCCACGCACTTCCATAGCAGTCTTTGGGGGTAATCTCATCGTCAGGAAGATTAAAAAGTGGGCTCGCCGCACCGCAATATAAGCGATTTTGCTCTTCATATAAGAACGCATAATCCAGACCATTGACATGGATATCAAAACCGCCAATCCCAAGATCCAATTCATTTCGCCCGAGCCCCGCAATAATATTGCTGGGAGTACAAACCGATAAAACAATCTCAATCATTGGTGCTTGTATGCTAGCAGCAGCAATAACTTGCGGAAGTTTGCAATTTTCATCCGACGAGAGGCAATCTACCACCCCGACTCGTACCTTGCCCGTTAAAGCTCCACGCAACTCCACAAGTTTTTCTGCCTGCATGTCCATTAGAACAATAATTTCTTGGACAATTTGATAAACAATCTTACCTTTTTCAGTCAAAGAAAAGCCACCGCGGCCGCGATGACATAATTTGAACCCAATACGATCTTCTAAAGCACTTAAGTGGTTAGATATAGTTGGCTGGCTTAATGATAATTCCAACTGCGCAGAAGAAATGCCCTCATTACGAATGACACTATCAAAAACCCGAAATAAATGTAAATCTGAACCAGATATTCTCATACCATATTGAATAACACAAATATTTTTATTCGCAATATTGCATTCTAGTAAAAGGTAGGCGTAAATATCCTTACCCCTTAGAATACGTATTATCATAGAAATACGTATCCAAAAACACAAAGGATGACAAAGATTTATAAAACCATAAGTTTCTCATAAAATTTGCAGAATATTATAAACATATCGACAGATAGAAAACACACGAATAAAATATGCTGGGAGGCAAGTCATGCAAAATCACCATAAGGCGCTCAATGAACTAATCTTTTATCCATTTTGGCTTGATAATCCTTTAGCGCCCACTCCCAAACCACCACTGATCGGTTCTACTGAAACCGAGCTTTTGATTGTGGGAGGCGGTTTTACTGGCTTATGGACAGCCATAATAGCTAAGCAACAAAATTCAAAACGCGACGTAGTAATTATCGAAGCTGCCACCGTTGCTTGTGGGGCCTCAGGTCGCCCAGGCGGGATTGTATCGACTTCTGTCATGCATGGGCTTTACAATGCTTCGAAGATCTTTCCCGAAGACCTACCCGCGCTTGAACGACTGGGAATTGATAATTTAGATAATTGGGCACAAACGATTAAGGACTTCAACATTGATGCTGACTTAGAATGGTCAGGCGAAATGATGGTGGCTATTAAAGACAGTCATAAAAATTATTTAAACGAAGAATATAAATTAGCCAAACAATACGGGCATAATGTAGTTATGCTTGATGAAAAAGAAGCCCAAGCGGAAGTCAATTCACCGCTTTTTAAAGCAGCTATGTGGGCACGCTCGCGTAGCGGCACCGTGCACCCCGCAAAACTTGCCTGGGGACTTAAACGCGTAGCCCTTGAACTTGGAGTGCGTATTTATGAACATACGCCCATGACACATATTGAAGATCACGGGACATGTCTGCATGTCATCACCCATGACGGACGCATCAAAGCGCCAAAAGTCATGTTAGCCACAAATGCTTTTGCTGCAGGGCATAAACACATCAAACGCCGCATTGCCGCCATCCGTGACCGTATTCTTATGACCGAGCCTTTGACTGCCGAGCAAATGCAGCGGGTGGGATGGGAAAACCGGCAAGGCATTTATGACACCCGCACCCAGCTTAATTATACGCGCTTAACAAAAGACAACCGTATACTCTATGGCGGGCGAGTTGGCTATTTTTTCAACAATAACACAGACCCCGCCGTAGATCGCACCGTAGCCTCTTATGAACAATTGGCCTCCTATTTCTTTAATACTTTTCCACAATTATCTGACATTAAATTTACCCATGCATGGTCAGGCCCCATCGCCCTTTCAACGCGCTTTGCCGTACATTTCCAGCCTTATTACGGTGGAAAAGCTTTGTATGCTGGGGGTTATTCTGGTTATGGAGTAACAGCTACCCGCTTTGGTGCCCGTATGGGATTGGCTCTATTGGATGGAGTAGATGACCCAGATTTAAAATTGCGCTTTGCTTCCACATTACCAATGATGATCGCCCCTGAGCCTTTACGCTGGGTTGGAGCCAAACTCACCATGTATGCTTTAGATGAGGTGGATAAAAAAGGCGGCTGGCGCGCCCTTTGGCTGAAACTTGTTCATAAAATGGGCTTTCCCCTTTAAAGTCGCTACCCTTTTACGTTGCCTGACTTAAAATGGTTCTTGTTGGGACAGGCAACTTAAAAGAGCAAAATACATTAGAATATTAGCTAATATTTTTTGTTTGCAGGTGCCATAGTCATAAGCGATTGTACAAACCAATGAGGACAAGCATGCTTAATTGCGCGCGCCGCCTTATCAGCAGCCAACTTGTTAGTAAAAATACCAAAACAGGTAGCCCCTGAACCAGACATGCGCGCAAAGCACGCGCCTTGTGCTTCTAATGCTTGTAGAACTTCATCCAAAAGGGGAACAAGCGCAAGAGCAGGAAGATAAAGATCATTGCGAGTTTTTTGCAAAAACGCTACCATCTCCTCTACGCTAAGAAAAGCCTTCCCCCCCGAAGGTAATGATAAAGGATCGTTAATACAGCTTTTTATCTGAGCAAAAACTGCTGGCGTTTTGATTTCTACGCCGCAATTCACAAGCACTAGAGCCAACGGGGTAGGTAGATCTAAACGCGTAAGGACTTCACCAATACCCTGCGCGCGCAGAGCTTGCCCGTATGCCAGCCCATAAAGACACATGGGAATATCAGCGCCCAAAGGCAAAACCAGGCGTGCCAAAGCATCAAGGGTACAAGGCAAAAAACCCTGCTCCCATAAAATATAAAGCGCCGCCGCTGCATCGCCAGAGCCCCCACCTATACCTGAAGCTAAAGGCAATAGCTTATTTAAGGAGAAGGCCCAATTTTCCGCCCCCCCCAAAAAAACCTCACGCGCCAAATCTACTGCCTGAAAGAGCAAATTCTCCTGAGCATTGCCAAGGGAATCAGAAAAAGGCCCAGTAATAGATAAGACAATCTGTTCTTGAAGCTCTAAAGCCATAGGTAAAGGCGGCTGGGGCAAAGGGTGTGATGGGTAGCGATAATCCGATTGAGGACATATAGGCGTGGCGACTCTAGGGGCTAGAACATCTTTTTTTTCTACATGCGGCGTTCGTAGTAAAGGTAAATCATAGGAAAGCAAATCGCCTGCTTGACTAAAGCAAACCAAACTATCCAATAAATGGTAACCATCAGAACGCCGGCCTGTTACATGAAGCGCAAGATTAACCTTAATAGGCGTCCACAAAGTACCACAAACTCGTGAACCACAAAACCGAGATCTCATTACTTCTTTTCCCGCGCCTTGCAGTCTACTTGCGTCAAGAAAGCCTATTTTAAAAATTACTTTTAGCGACGAGCCAGTCGGTATTCTCCCGTAGCTTCATCCCATACAAGAGTACCCTTAGCGCTGGTACGTTGCTCTGCTTTCACCTGCTTTGCACGACGCGTAAGCCGCTCGGCTCCTGCCTTATAAATACGGTAAGCATAAAATGTTATGGCACAAATCAAACCATAAATAATCAACCTTAACATTTCTGATCCTTTTCTAAATATTCAAAGGCGCGCCTTAGTGAATCAAACTCTATTATCAATAGATAATTCCCTATAATGTAACACGCTTTTCTCAAGCCAACAATTATAAACCAAAACGTTGCCAAAGCGCCCGCGCTTGCGCTACCAAAAGTGTGTTCTCCGCCAAACCATCAAGGCTAGATGCCTGCAAACTAGGTAAAAACCGCTGCAAAAAACCTTTTTTTGGTGGATCAATAAACCGTAGAGTTGCCTCTTTTCCATAACGTTGTCTGACTACCGCATATATATCATCAATTGCATCAATCAAACCGAGGTCAAGAGCTTTGGTACCCGTCCAAAATAGACCAGTAAAGAGATCAGGATCATCACACAATTGCGATGCGCGACGCGCTTTTACAATATTTATAAAGCCATCATGAATTTCTTGTTGCAAGGCCTTGAGATGAGCCACGCCCTCCTCCTTTTCTGGCTGAAAAGGATCAAGGGTAACCTTATTACGTCCAGCGGTATGAACACGGCGTTCTACCCCAAGTTTTTTTAATAATTCTGGAAATCCAAAAGATGAAGACACCACACCAATAGAGCCAACAATAGATGAAGAATCGGCAAAAATTTCGTCACCCGCGCATGCAATCATATAACCGCCCGAAGCTGCGACATCTTCTACAAAAACCAAAACCTTCTTGTCTTTCTCTTCTGCAAGCGCTCGAATACGCCGAAAAATCAGTCGTGACTGTACCGGTGACCCCCCTGGCGAATTGATAACAATAGCTACAACAGGTGCCTCTTTATCTGCAAAGGCTTCCTCCAAAAGCGGCGCCACAAGCCTGAAAGATATTACAGAGCGCGATGAAGCTGGATGATCCATAATCATCCCATGCAAGCGAATTACTGGAATTTCAACTGCAGCGTTCCGGTAACGGCGAGGGATAAGACGCTTTAATGAATGAACCAAAATCAACTCCTTCAAACAACTAGTAAGCTTCCATAGATACTGCACCAGCCCAAAGCAAGGCGAGGGGCACTAGCCCTTTCTATGTAGGCATTATTCACTCAAACACAAGGATCCTTAACACACTCTCCAATAAATTTTCTATAAACACCATAGGCTACTCGCCTAAAGGCGTGTATCCCAAAAACTCAACCGCCCATTATTGATAGCATCTACGTGAGTGGTAAAGTTGTGCCCTACAGCGTCATGAAGTATCAAGGGCGGAAGAAAAGAAAGGGGAGCACGGCTGGCTCGTTGCGCATAAAGCAAGATCCGAATCGCTGGCATAAACGGGCGCGGATGAAGAGGGATAAGTTGCGCCCCTCCAAATCTGCCATCTAGAGCAACTAAAATATCTCGCAAAGATGATGGACGAGCAATTAACCCTAAGAAGCCACTTGGCCTCACCAAAGATGCAGCTGCGCGCAACCAATCTTCAAATAGATTGGCCGGCATAACATGAGCCTCGGCCTTAAGCTTATCTGGGGTTTGTCGGTCATCTGCTTTATTAAAGGGAGGATTCATAAGGGCGAAATCAATACTATTTTCAAAAAGCCCAAAAGCCCGCCGTTCACCACCTCGCACCGTGATATCGCCCTCTATAAGGCGAAGACGCGAGGCAAGAAGGACATTTTGTGGCAAAGCAAGACTTGCACGCGCATAATGCGCCATAAAAGAAGATCGTTCTAATAAAATTACGCGCGCGTCTTTACACCGAGCCGCCACCGCAAAACCGACAGCACCTGCACCCGCGCCAATATCCAAAACCGTACCTGAAAAATTACTAGGCACAAGCCCTGCCAAAAGCATAGCATCCATCCCGCAGCGGTGGCCTTTGAGCCGCGGTTGCAACAAAAAAAATGCCCCGCGGTGGAAAGCATCGCAACTCTCTTTTTTTTCCCTACTACCCGTTCCCATAAAATTGATTGCCGTTAGCCCTTTCCCAGCTCTAAGAAAGTTATAGCTGCTACTAATTGGTAATAAGACGGGTATAATGATAAAAATCTCACAAAAAAGCAATTTATAAGAAAATTGTGAAGGATTGGAGCTAGGCTCCTCTCTATATACTTGAGTTAAAGTTTTACCTCGCTTATGATCCTGCCGAATGCGTTAGGGTGCCTTTCGGCAAAATAATTATAGCCTACGCCTATAATTCATGGAGGGTTTTAGGCGGAAGTGCTTTTGAGCATAATAATCAGAAAGTATTCTGAGACTAACACTTAGGAGTAAAAACATTGAACGCCGCTTTAGAATCGCAGCACTCCACAAATCAAAACGCTGATCTTACGCCCCTTATAACATTAAGCGCTGGGGATATGAAACAAGTCGATGCTGCAATCCTTGCTATGGCTGGATCTGAAGTGGAAATGATTCCGGAAATTTCCCATTATCTGATCTCATCTGGGGGAAAAAGGCTACGCCCCATGCTATGCCTCACCGCGGCTCGTATGTTTGGATACCAAGGCACAGAGCATATCCGATTAGCTACCGCTGTTGAATTTATGCACACCGCTACCCTACTTCACGACGATGTGGTGGATGAAAGCACTTTACGCCGCGGCCGCTCGACCGCACGCACGCTTTGGGGCAATCAAGCCAGCATCTTAGTAGGCGATTTTTTATTGGGTCAAGCCTTCAAAATGATGGTGGAAGTTGGCTCCATGGAAGCTTTAGGCGTTTTAGCCCAAGCAGCCGCAACCATTGCTGAAGGCGAGGTAATGCAATTAGCAGCGGCAAAAGAGCTCGAAACAACTGAAAGCGACTATCTGAAAATCATAAATGCCAAAACCGCTGCTTTGTTTTCTGCTGCCACTGAAATCGGACCGATCATCGCTGCAAGCGACCTATTTGCGCGCCAGCAAATGCGCCTTTATGGTACCGCTTTGGGCTTGGCCTTCCAGCTAGTGGATGATGTGCTTGATTACGCTGGGAAAGCAGGTGACCTTGGCAAAAATGTAGGAGACGATTTTCGTGAAGGAAAAATCACTCTACCAGTAATCTTTGCCTATGCTCGTAGCAATGATGAAGAAAAAAACTTTTGGCGCAGATCCCTCTCAAATGGTGAAAATGATGAACAGGCGTTTGCCCATGCTAAAAGTTTAATCACACAACACCATGGCCTTATTGACACAATCACGCGCGCGCGCCATTATGGTGAACAGGCGATGAAAGCCCTCGCCCCTCTGCCGGCCTCTCCACAAAAAGAGGCCTTAGAGGCAGTAGTGGAGTTTTGTATAGCCCGTCTTCATTGACAAACCAAAAAAGGCGTAAATATGTCCATTCCATCGCCTCTAAATTTTAAGCATTTATCCTATAAAACTATCAAACGAGCCTTACAAGTGTTTAAGAAGGGGGCTGTCTTTGCAATTATAGGGTGTGCAATTCTTACCCCCTCAAAAGCGGCTACCCCGTTAAAAATGCGCTCTTTTGCTGCTGCTTATCTTGCCGCACGCACCGCCTATAGCGAAAATAACCTTGATATGGCCATTCGCTACTATCAAGAGGCCCAAAACTTTGCCCCCAATAATAACGAGATACAAAAAGATCTATTTTTTATCTCATTGATCAAGGGGCACTTTAAAGACGCTGTTATCCAAGCGGAGAAGCTCGAAAAAAATGAGTTATTAGAGCGCTACCCTCTCCTTACTTTAATTACAGACCGCTTACGAGCAAAGCGCTATACAAACCTAATTCCTCTCCTAGATAAGTTTAGCACAGTAGATGTGGATATATTTAGTCAAACAATCATCAAGGGATGGGTGGCTTTTGGCCGCGGAAACAAAGAAGACGCTCTTCGTACCATGGAGGATACACTAAAAGACACTCATTATAGTTTTTTTGGCCGCTACCATTTGGCGCTTTTATATGACCTTTTAGATAAACCAACCCAAGCGGAAGAACAGTTTAAAACCCTAATCGGCCGCCGTGATGGCGTAGGAGTGCCTGATACATATGCCCATATCATCATATCTTATGCTTCTTTTCTTATACGCCATGGACAGCGCCAAAAAGCCCTTGATCTCCTTACAAAAGGCGAAATAACTTTAGGTGATGCGCCAATCTTGACAAAATTACGGCAAAAAATCGCAAAAGGCGCGCGTCCGAAGCCGCTTATTCAAACTGCACAAGACGGAGCAGGTGAGTTGTTTTACAATCTAGGAACAGCGCTCAAAAATACAAACGTCAAACGCTTTGCCCAATTTTATCTACAATTTGCTGCTGTCTTGCGCCCCACTGATGAAGACAGTCTTTTCGCTCTTGCACAAATTAACGCACGAAATAAAGAATATCCACAGGCAAGCGCTCTATATAAACGTTTCAGACCGCTATCCCCTCATTACAACGAAGCACGGTTAGGCCTAAGCATCGCTTTAGGAGAAATGGGGCATAAAAAAGAAGCGATCGCCATCTTGCAAAAGTTGGTTAAAGCAGATCAAAATAACAGCCGTGCCCGCCTAACCTTAGGCGCCTTTTATATGGATGAAAATCATTATCTTAAAACCATCCAAACACTTGATGAGGCTCTTAAACACAAAGCGTCTATAGAAGGAGCGGAATGGTTGTTCCATTTTCAACGTGCCATCGCCTATGACAAGCTTAAACAATGGCCAAAAGCTGCGCAAGACTTACAACAGGCACTAAATTTTGCGCCCGAACGAGTTATTGTTTTAAACTATTATGGGTATAGACTACTTGAACGCAATGAAGACCTAGAACACGCTTTAGCCTTAGTCCAAAAGGCCGCCGATCTTGCACCTGATGATAGCGAAATTATGGATTCTTTAGGTTGGGCTTATTATAAACTTGGCTTGTATAATAAGGCGACTACTATCTTAGAGCGTGCTGTGCAAAAAAACCCAGACAACTCAACAATTAACCACCATTTGGGCGACACCTATTGGCAAACAGGTCGCCAGACCGAGGCCCGTTTCCAATGGCAACGCGCCCTTGCTAATGACCCAAGCGATGAAGAACGAGCCCAATTACAAGAAAAAATCAACAAAAGTTTCTCATTCTCACAAAAACTACAAATCCCCCATTGAAGAAAAAAGATTTGCAAAGTCCTTCATCCATAATTCTGTTGGCTCTTGACCATAGGCGAGGAAATGAATAGAAATTAATTAAAGATGCCCTTGAAAGACGAAAGAAGGCTGCTTCCAACGCAAGAGTAAATACCCGACCTGCAACCAGCGACAAAGAGTTTTATTGTGGATCTCCCCGATTATCTAAACCCAAAACGCTCTTTTCAAGGGCTTATTTTAACTTTGCAAGATTATTGGGCCCGCTACGGTTGCGCAATTTTGCAACCCTATGACATGGAAATGGGCGCAGGCACCTTTCACCCTGCCACCACCCTAAGAGCTTTAGGACCACGGCCTTGGAAGGCAGCCTATGTCCAGCCATCACGCCGCCCCACCGATGGCCGCTATGGGCAAAATCCTAATCGTTTGCAGCATTATTACCAATTCCAAGTGTTGTTAAAACCCTCACCCCAAGATTTACAAAACCTCTACATCGGCTCGCTCCAAGCAATCGGGCTTAACACCGCCATCCATGATATCCGCTTTGTTGAAGACGATTGGGAAAGCCCTACTATCGGCGCTTGGGGGCTTGGTTGGGAGTGCTGGTGTGATGGAATGGAGGTTTCCCAATTTACCTATTTTCAGCAAGTTTGTGGCATTGAATGCTCGCCTGTAGCGGGAGAGCTTACCTATGGATTAGAGCGCTTAGCTATGTATATTCAAGGAGTAGATAATGTCTATGACCTTAATTTCAATGGCCTTGAAGGTGCTGATCAGGTCTCTTATGGCGATGTTTTCCTACAGGCTGAAGAAGAATATTCCCGTTATAATTTTGAATACGCTGATACAGCGCTTTTACAGCGCCACTTTGATGAAGCCGAAGCCGAATGTAAGGCGATTCTGACGGCAGGCGCCCCCACGGCCGCAGGAGCCTTGCATCTTTGTATTTTTCCTGCTTATGACCAATGCATCAAAGCTAGCCACATTTTTAATCTCTTGCAGGCACGAGGCGTAATTTCAGTAACAGAACGGCAAAGTTATATTTTACGGGTGCGCGACTTAGCAAAGTCTTGTGGCGAAGCCTTTTTATTGACCAAAGCGGGCGGCGCTTGCCCCAAGGAATTTATAAATGCCTGATTTATTGGTTGAATTATTTAGCGAAGAAATCCCCGCCCGTATGCAGCGTAGAGCAGCAGAGGATTTAAAGACTCTTGTGACCAACCAGCTTATTAGCGATAATCTTACCTATGAAGCGGCATCAGCCCACTGGACTCCTCGCCGTCTATGCTTAGACATACGTGGACTTAGCGCCCAGTCCCAGCCGCGTTTTGAAGAAAGGAAAGGCCCCAGCATTCACGCCCCCCAAAAGGCAATTGACGGCTTTCTTCAAGCGAACGGTCTCAAAAATACTAATGAAGCGATAATAGTAACAGGCTCCAAAAAGACCGATTACTACATTGCAAGAATCGTTCACCCTAGCCGTAATGCTTCAGACATTGTCGCCAGCATTATGCCCAACATCATTCACGGCTTCCCGTGGCCAAAATCTATGCGTTGGGGGATACAATCTCAACAAGCAGGAGCCTTACGCTGGGTGCGCCCCTTGCAAAATATTCTTTGTGTCCTGAGCTATGAGCAAGGTGAAAGTGCGGTTGTGCCTTTTGAAGTAGCAGGGCTTGTTAGCAATAATCTGACCTATGGACATCGCTTTTTAAGTAGCGGTCTCCCTATCAAGGTTCGTTGTTTTGATGACTATAGCGCCCAGCTAGAAGCAGCTTATGTTATCCTTAATGCTGAACGACGCAAAAATATTCTTGTCCAAGATGCAGAGACTCTATGCTTTGCTCAAGGGCTTGACTTGGTCGAGGATGAAGCCTTAGCAGAAGAAATTGCTGGATTGGTAGAGTGGCCTATTGTGTTAATGGGGCGTTTTGACCAAGAATTCCTCACTATACCTCCAGAAATCATTCAACGTACCATAAAAATCAATCAAAAATGCTTTGTTACCCGCAAGCGTGGTGAAACTACATCCCTTGCACCCTACTTTATACCTGTAGCTAATATTAGTGCCACAGACGGGGGGAAGACAATCGCAGAAGGTAACGAAAAGGTTGTACGAGCACGCCTCTCTGACGCCTTGTATTTCTGGCAAACAGATCAAAAGTCTTTACCCGATTTAGCGCCTCTGCAGATATATGCCCAGCCCTTTGGGCTGGATCTTAGCAAGCCCCTTGACCAACGCATGGCAAAGCTCGCCCATCTTGATGTAACCTTTCATGCTAAATTAGGCAGCCAAGGAGCACGGGTTTTGCGTATTAAACGCCTCTCTGCCCTTATTGCGCCGATGTTAGGAGCCGATATTCATTTAGCTCAGCGGGCTGCTTGTTTGGCAAAAGCTGATCTCCAAACAGAGATTGTCGGTGAATTTCCTGAACTTCAGGGCTTGATGGGGTATAAATATGCACTTTTACAGGGTGAAAAGACTGAAGTTGCCGTAGCCATAAAAGACCACTATAAACCACAAGGGCCTCATGATCATCTACCATCTCACCCCATAGCAACCACAGTAGCCTTGGCTGATAAGATTGATATTTTAGTAGGATTTTGGCTAATCAATGAGAAACCAACGGGTTCAAAAGACCCTTATGCTCTGCGCCGCGCCGCTTTGGGTGTAATCCGTCTACTTTTATCAAGCAACTCTCCAATAAGCCTCAAGCTGCTTCTTACCGCCTCCGCCTTAGAAATTCGCAATACTTGCCAAAATCTTGTCATCCACCTTGCTCCAGAAGATGCACAAAATGCCGTCTTAGATGACCTCTTAAGCTTCATTCATGAACGATTCAAAATTTACTTAAAAGAAGAAGGCGCGCGTTATGATGCAATTGAAGCGCTTTTAACGCCCAATGCTGATGATTTACTCGCAGTCGCTCGACGCCTTGAAGCGCTGATTGTCTTTATCAATCAAGATCAAGGGAAAAACTTTGTTAATGGACTTAAACGGATTCATAATATTTTAGAGGCTGAATCTAAAAAAGGCTCACTAACAGATGATCCCATTAGTGAGACACGCCTTACCATAGCAGGAGAGCTTACCCTTTATCGCGCGCTTAATGGCCTGAGATCCCCCTTGGAAAAACACCTAAGTACACAGGATTTCTCTGCTGCCTTGCAATCATTAACAGAATTAACAAGGCCGATAGATGAATTTTTTTCCCAAGTTTTGGTTAATGATGAAAACACCGCCACCCGCAATAATCGCTTAGCACTTTTAAAAGAAGTTCGCGCACTTAGTTTGCTTGTAGCAGATTTCACCAAACTGGCGCTGTGATAAAATAGAAAACAGTCTTTTAAATTTGGTTTTTTTCTAAAGCCTCAGCAAGAGACATTTGAGCGCTGCCTGGTTTCATAGGTTTTTGCTGGCTTGGATCAGGTGCCCAGCCAGAAAACCAAACAAAAGAAAAACGCGCCCGAATTCTACCATCGACATCACTAAAACGCGTCGCATAAATCTCCGCGGCTTTTTTAAAAAATCGCCGCGAAACGGGGCGTCGACTACGTTCCGTCAAAGCATTTTGCATACCTTGCGCGCGCAAATCAGCCATGAGATCGTAAAGATTATCATAACGCACAGTAATCGTTTCTACATCTACTACCGGCATAGCAAAGCCCGCCCTTTGTAAAAGAGCAGCAATATCCCGCATATCGGCAAAGGGGTAGACCCGCGGATAGCCGCCTCCTGTTGAAGCAAGATCTGCCTCTAGCAAAGTTTCACGCAGTTCCTGCAAGGTACCAGCGCCCAGTAAAACCCCTAAAAAGAGACCATCGGGTTTTAGCGCCGCTCTAATTTTTGCAAATGCCCCTGCTATGTCGTGAGTGATATGTAAGGAAAGCAAGGAGAGAATCAGATCATAAGAATGGCTGCGTAACGAAAGCGCTTCACGACCCATGACATGAAACACATCTTCCCCATCGTGCTCTTGTCGCCGCTTTTTATAAAGGGTGCTCGTTTCAGCACGCTCTATCATCTTTACACGGCCCCATCGGCGCAAAATCTCTGCCCCAATCCCTGTATGACCATGGAGATCAAGTGCCACGTCAAAATGCCGTGAAAGAGCAAGAAGCCTCTCGGAAAGGTCATCACCCACTGCGCGTAAAAGAAAATCTGCCCCAGGCTTTAGCTGCAAAAAAGCACGGCGGCGAAAATTTTCTAAACTCGGATGGTCAAAAATGAGGGGCTTAACCATAACTTTATTGCGCATACATATCTAAAAAACGCACCTCATACGGAGGAGTAAGGGGCAGCGCTAAAAAAAATTGCTCCCTCACGCTCTTCATAAGTAAGAAGAAATTTGCTTAAGTCAGCGAGAAGCAAGGTGTAATAAAATTGAATATGGTGGGCGCCCAAAGGTTCTTGTAAAGTCTGCTTATCATACAATGCTGCAAAGGTAGGCGGCAGGCGCATAGCTTGCCCACTCAACTGAAAAATTAACCGCGGCGCATGCCCATCTGAACGCAGATCTACAATAATCTCACCGCCACGCGGCAAGCTTGCATTAGCCACCAACAGTAAATTTAACAAGAGTTTAGCAATGTTTTTAGATAAAAGCATAGATGGGGCGCGCCAAATGAGTTTCGCTTTTTCCTGTTGCATATAGGTTTCAGCCACGGCTTGCGCTTCTGTAAGTTCCACTTCACCTTCCACAGATCCAAAAGCACCAAAAGCTAACCGCGCAAACTGCAAGCGAGCCGAAGCGTTCCCCGCTGCCATGCGAATAAGATCTATCGCATCATCTTGGGCGCCATCATCATACAATTCAAGCGCATTGTTAATCGCCCCTACCGGCGAAATTAAGTCATGACAGATACGGCTTGACAATAATGCCGCCAACTCATGAGCGCTTAAAGAAAGGCTAGACACAGCAATACTCCCCATTGGTTACCTTAATAGTTTACAACATCCCCCATGAAAAAGGAATAAAAATCCACGCTTTTTGCCTTTTCATATTTATTACTTTCATACATATCCCTGGCCGTTCAACCCTAGGCATTTATCATGTACCCCTCAAAATACAAAATTTCTTATAACGCGCCATAAAGATTTTATACTATCATTAAGATTTTACATAGATTTAGCGATTACCATAAGATCTAGAGCCATGGCGTAAAAACTCTTTTGTGCATTTATTGCCACAATTAAATGCCATGATCATCGTGCGCCCTTGTCTTTCAAGCTTGGGCAACTCCATAACTAAGGGGGTATGAATGAAAGGTGTTTCCTTGTCTTACCAGTTTAAATTCCTAGTTGTTTTTGTCATCAGCTTAGTGGCCCATAGTACACCAAGCGTTGCCCAATATAGCCCCCAGCCCTATAACCAGCAGACAAGTACAGACTACCCACCGCCGCCGGCAGCAGCCCCCTATAACGCTCCCACTAACCACCAAACCAACCTACCGCCTTATAACCAAAATTACCGCCCCGCTGAGATCCTAGAATCAGGCCGGCAATTCTTTGGCGACGCCACCGGGGGTCTTGCCACTGCGGTAGAAAAAATCTTTGCCAGCTATGGTACACCTAATGGCTATATCTTAGGCGAAGAAGGGTCAGCGGCCTTTATGGCAGGACTTACCTACGGTGAGGGAAAGCTTTATATGAAGGGTATAGCCCAGCGCAAAGTCTATTGGCAGGGACCATCCCTTGGTTTAGATATCGGGGGTCAAGGCTCCCGCTTAATGGTGCTTGTTTATAACCTTGATGACGTAAAAGACCTATGGGGACGCTATGGTGGCGTATCGGGCTCGGCCTATCTTATAGCGGGCGTTGGCTTTAACGTATTAAGGCGCAATGATGTATTTCTTGTTCCCATCCGCACAGGTGTAGGCGCAAGGCTTGGAATAAATATGAACTATTGGAAGCTCACCAGCTATCCTACATGGAATCCATTTTAGTCATATAAAGGGCGCATCCTTTTCTATCCTACATACCGATCCGTAGCATAGTACTATTACTAATTGAATAAAATTTCTTTGTCTCATATTAAGGGCGTGGCAGATGTTTAATAATATGACAGGTTTTACTTCTGCCATGCACGTCTCAGTTACGAACCGCTCCAATTGATGACGGGGCAATCCATCGTACAATTCTTAATTCAAATAATGTGCCGATAGACGCATCTTACTGAATATTTTTCATAAGGCTATGCTCATTGCGTACAAGCTTTTGGCAAAGGTACTTCAAAAAAATTCAATAGCGTAACAAAACCATAGCTAATGCTCGCTATCTAACAGCAGAAATTTTCAATACGCGATGTAAAAACAGGTTAGCTTATTAAAATAATATATTTTTTAGCCCCCTCCTCTATCTGCTCATTATCTATTTGTTGGCATGCTTTTTGCCCCAAATCAGGAGAGAGTTTTAGCTAATTTTTATTCATCAAAAGGGGACGGTCTCCACAAAACTTGTTTTGAAATGCCGTAGCTATTTGTATTAACCTGCCTAGAGCGGTCATTGATCTATATTATTAAAACGCTACAAATAATTTGCTAAATAAGGCTCCCTTAGGAGCCTTTGTAAGATCATACTCATAAGCTAGCGTTTCTTAGCACGCCCCGCAAAAGGGTTATCCGAGGTACGCAGAGAAATTCGAATGGGAACGCCAGGCATATCAAAACTCTCACGTAGACCATTGCTTAAATAGCGTAAATAAGATTGAGGCATAGCTTCAGGCCGCGAAGTTGAAACCACGAAGCCAGGCGGGCGGGTTTTAACTTGAGTCATATATTTAATTTTTAGCCGCCGACCCGAAACCGCGGGCGGTGGATGATGAGCGATAATCGCTTCAAGCCAGCGATTTAATTTACCAGTAGAAATCCTTCGATTCCAAATGCGATGCACATAGTCAACGCTTTCCATTAACCGTTCTAGCCCAAAACCTTGCTCACCAGAAATTGGCACCGCACGCAATCCACGCACTTGCGGCAAAAGTCGCGCCGCTTTTTCATATAAATCTTGCAAAGCCGTTTGTCGATCTTCAATCAAATCCCATTTGTTGAAAGCCAAAACAGGTGCCCGTCCCTCACGGATTACTAGATCAGCAATTTGTAAATCTTGTTTTTCAAAAGGCTGCGTCGCATCCAACACAATAATTACCACCTCTGCAAAGCGAATTGCTCGCAAACTATCAGCCACAGAAAGCTTTTCTAGCTTTTCTTGTACTTTAGACTTACGTCGCAAACCGGCCGTATCAAATAATTTAATCTCCCTCCCGTGCCATTCCCAATCTACGGAAATCGAATCGCGAGTAATACCTGCCTCAGGTCCTGCCAATAAGCGATCTTCCCCCAGCATCTGATTAATCAAAGTAGATTTTCCAACATTAGGGCGGCCAGAAATCGCAACTCGCAAGGGTTTACTCACATCATAAGGGGAGTCTTCTTCCCCCTCTTCAAGATCATCCCCAATTGAAGCGGGAACGACAAACACACGATCTTCATCTTCTTCTTTTTCAAATGCTTTTTGTGCACCCACCGCCTCTACAATGGCATCGCGCAGATCCGACATACCAAGCCCGTGTTCAGCTGAAATCGCA
Organism: Bartonella sp. DGB2; assembly: GCF_046843095.1. Classification (GTDB taxonomy): domain Bacteria; phylum Pseudomonadota; class Alphaproteobacteria; order Rhizobiales; family Rhizobiaceae; genus Bartonella. The sequence goes on along the minus strand of NZ_CP177325.1, from coordinate 1,263,142 downwards.
CATGGTTCTCCAAGCCCTAGAGACCATGCTTCATAAAACCCCGCTGTAGCGGCTTTTGACTCGGATTTATTGGCTACTAAAACAATTGGTTTGCCCGCTCGTCGTACAAGAGTGGCAAAGTTAAGATCATCAGGCGTCATACCAGCCCTTGCGTCCAACACAAAAAGGATAAGATCAGCCTCATTAATCGCCAATTTTGTTTGAGCACGCATGCGGGCACTCAAACTATGCGCTTTGCCTTCTTCAAGCCCCGCTGTGTCAATCACATCAAAGCGAAGATCCTGAAGTCGCCCCGCATGCACACGCCGATCGCGCGTGACCCCAGGTTGATCATCAACAAGAGCCAATTTTTGCCCCACCAAACGATTGAATAGGGTTGATTTCCCCACATTTGGACGGCCGATAACGGCAATTTTAAGCCCCATAATTTATCCCTTGCTACGCCTAGCTATGCCTTCAAAAAGATCGAGCATCATCTGTGCCCTTTGCGCCACAGCAGTTCCACTTGCTGTATCGCTAACTATTTTATTGAAATAGGAGCGCGCTTTATCAATATCTCCTGATTTATAGGCGGCAAGACCTAAAGCCTCACGTGCTGACCAACGAAACGGATCAATCTCATTATCAAGGTCTCCCACACGCTTTTCAATATCAGCAAAGCTACCCCTATCTACTAATATATAAGCTGCCCTAATCTTAGCAAGCTTTTGCAAAAGCATTGGCGCTTTTGAAGCCGCCGCCACTTTATCAAAAGTGGCAATAGCTTTGTCCTCCTCGCCTTGCTTTGAATAAAGCGCTGCCGTGCTCAAAGTAGCAAGGACAGGATAAGCACCAAAATCAGAGGCTTCTAACTCTTGCAATTGCTTTATGGCCACACCGTAATCATGGCTTTGTTCATCTGCAAGACTTGCAAACAATATATCGCCAATTTCGGCTGCTTTTTTCTGTTGCCAATAAGCATAAAACTGATAGGCACCAGTAGCAAAAACAATCATAACTGCACTTAGTAATAACATAGAGCCATAACGCCCCCATAAAGAGCGTGCCCATTCTTGCCTCAACTCCTCATTTACTTCACGAATAAAACTATCATCTGCCATCTTATTATCCCAAATTCAAAGCGATTGCCTTAGCCAAACTCTACCTTAAAATTTATCGACATATCCTTTGCCGCTTTTACGCATAAATCTACCATGATGGTAGCCCTAATTTAAAAATACCTGCAAAGAACGAACTAAGAGAGATCATTTTTTTGATCGGTTCCGAATTTTAAGGCTTTTTGTTTTCTAACTTCTTCGCGCACTGCATCCAAAATTTGCTTCTTGCGAAAGATCAAAAGGCGATCTTTACGCGTTTTACTTTTATAAAAACGCGCTAAAGCATTTTCAGTCATCTCAATCGCAGTCACACATGGCCTCCAACTGATTGCCGTCTCCCCCCGCTTTGAACGATCAGGAAAAAGAAATTCCGCCTCTAAATCCGCTTCGCCCGCGAGATAGCGGCAATTATGTACCACTATCTTCAAGGCATCTAACAACCAATCGGGTGGCTGTTCGCGCTGTTTACGGCTAGCTTGAACAAGCGCCTCACAAAATAATAAAGACGAAGCATAAAGGCGTATGGCCGTTTGGTCATAACGCACGGAAAGTGAAGTTAGCTCGCGCGAGGATAGACGGCCGCGCAAACTCCAGCGCGCATTATTACGCGCTACATCAATGGAGCCTAAAAGCCTTACTAAAACCATATGGGTGCGCGCGCAGCCCTTAAGTGCTTTAAGTGCTATATTAGTATTGCGCTGCTCTAAGGCTTCCAGCATCTGACTATAATTAAACGTAAGTTCATGGAAAAAACGTTCCACAGACGTTTGCAAGGCCTTGAGCGGATTCGTGGTAAACAAAACTTGGCTAAACAATAAGCCAATAGATATACCTACCGCTACATCAATAAGCCGCGTCGTCCCCGCTACATCTGCCCCCAGCGCAAAGACCATCACTGCTGAAACCCCCGTTTGAGTGATGATTACGGGAATTAGGGTATAAGAGGCAGCGATAGTTAGCCCTACAAACCCTACAAGAGCAATCCGAACCTCAGTAGGCATAGAGGGTAGCAATAGCGTAGCTTCCCCTACCAATACGCCTAAAATGACTCCCATGAGCACATAGACCGCTTGGCGACCGTGATTAGGAATACCAGGTGCCAAAGAAACCATCGCGCTCATCGCCGCGTAAATCGGATGTCCATGACCCAAAAGACGATCCGAAATGAACCAAGAGATTCCTGCAGCGATTCCTGCGCAAAGCGCGTCTTTCCATGTAACCTTCACACGCCCCCAATAGCGCCACAAGGGTGAGAGAATTGCGCTCGTTTCTATCATTGCAAAGGCCAAACCCACATCAACATAGGTACTGTTACCGTTAAAATTAAAAGCGCAAGCGGTGCGCCCAACCGCGGATAATCACTAAAGCGATAACCACCCGGCCCCATTACTAGCATAGTACACTGATGACCAATCGGCGTGAGAAAATCGCACCCCGCCCCGATCGCCACCGCCATTAAAAACGCTTCAGGTCTATAACCCAAGGATGTAGCAAAACTAGACGCAATAGGGGCCATCACCATTACCGTAGCAGCATTATTTAAAAAGGGCGTTACTAACATAGCCGCGACCATAATAATCGCCAGCGCTCCTGCTGGCGGCAAAGATTGCGCTAAATGGCTAAGCCAATGGCCGATAAGATCGGTCGCCCCAGTTTTTTCCAAAGCCTCACTCACAGGAATCAACGCTGCCAAAACCACTAAAACTTGTCCATCAAGAGCTTGATAAATATCGCGACCCGGAATTACTCGGAATACTAACATAGCACAGGCGGCGGTAAAAAATGATAAGGCTACAGGGACAATTTGCAAGGCAGTAGCTGAGATAGCTACAAATAAAATCGCTAAAGGCACTAGGCCGTGGCGCAGATTTCCAAACATAATATTGCGACGAGCTAGAGGTAAACATTTTAACTCATACAGAAGGGGCGGAATCATAACATCGCGGCCTTGCAAAACAATCACATCACCCAACTGGAACACGATATCGCCCAGCCGCTCTCGCACCCTTTCATGCTGACGGCTTAAGGCCAATAAATTTACTTCATAGCGTTCAAAAAGAGCCGATTGTTTAGCGGTGGCGCCGATGAGAGGTGAATTGTTAGCAATCACCGCCTCTACGGTATCCATATGGTTTTCTTTATCATTGGCGACACGAGATAGTGCGTTGCGCCCCATAACTAATTCAAGCCGTGCCGAATTTACCACCATGTCAAGGGCGCTGTGGTTACCTTCTAAAAGAATAATATCTCCTTGCATTAGAACAAAATCAGGCAAAGGTACAATCAGCACCTTATTACGAATAATTTGGATAGCCATAACCTCGTTAGCGCCTAGTTTGACAAGATCCATAATTGTTTTACCAATAATTGGCGAATGAGCAGGGATACGCACTTCTGATAAATAAGCACGAATATCAAAACTGTCAGCCATTGTCCCGCCCAAACGGGTGCGTGCTGGCAAGAGCCAAGCAAAACAAACTAAATATAAAACGCCTACCGCTGCCACCGTCGCCCCCACCGGTGTGAAGTCAAACATAGTAAAAGAAGTCCCCACCAACCGTTCCCGCACCGCCGAAACCACCACGTTGGGCGATGTGCCGATTTGCGTCATCAAACCTCCTAGAAGCGAACCAAAGGCCATAGGCATAAGAAACAATGAAGGAGAGATATTGGAGCGCCGAGCAAACTGAAACGCAATAGGCAGCATGATCGCTAAGGCACCAATGTTTTTCACAAAAGCCGATAAAATCGTAACCATAACCACTAAAAAGACCAGTTGCAAACGAACAGACTTTACATCAGGCCAAAATTTCTGAATCAAAATTTCCATCACGCCAGACCGTGAGACCCCCGCGCTCACCACAAGGGCGCTACCTACAATGATTACAATATCATTACTAAACCCGCCAAAGGCTTCTTTAGGGGTTACAATACCTAAAACACAGGCCACCAACAATGCCCCTACCGCGATCAGGTCATAACGAAAACGATCCCAAATAAAGAAAACCATCATTACGCCCAAAATTAAAAAAGCAAAAATTTGATTGGTTGTCATGCCCTATCCCATTTTTTTGTCCTATTGAATTTTGATCGCAAAATAATTTAAAGCGCCTTTCTCATTGTTTGTTCATGCCCAAGAATTAACTACCAAAGCGTATAAGACAGCTATAAGCAACTAACCCGATCTAAAAACAGTTAAACAATAAAAACCGCATTCGTCAAAACATTATTCACATACTTCCTATATCAATATAGAAGTAGCGATTCCGATAACAATGCGTATACAAAGTACTATCCATAGGTGACATAATTCGACTTATAAAATCCTTCAAAAAACCAACAGCCTTCGAAGGCCTATCAAAAACACTCATTTGCAAAATTTCATTGCCAGCTGGCATAGATTTTGCCTAGACTATAGCGATTGGGTCGATAATATCGCGCACCCTACCATATAACATATTAGGTAATGATTCTAACGAGGTATAAGAGCGGAAGCATGAGCAATTTTTCTAGAAAGCTTGTAAGCAAACTTAAATATGGTCTCATTTATCTCGTTGGTTTTTTGATCATCTTGATGATTCTCGCCCTTGGTGGCTTTTTTATAGCCAAACCCTATCTTGATAAAGTTGTGGCTCAAGAAATAGCGCGCCGTAATATCAAAGCAGACGCGTCGCAGATCAGCCTCTTAGGCAAGGTTAATCTTGAAAATGTTATCATACCCGCGCCCGCTGGCCTATCGGTGAAAGCACAACGTATCTCTGCTCGCCCCCCCATCGGGTTTTTATCAGGGACTGCCACACTCTATGATGTGGAGATCTGCCGTGATAATATCCGCATCCATATTCCACAATTACAAATAAACGGCATCCAACAAAAACCGCGCAACCCTGCTCTGCAATCTAAGCTATTAGAAACGCTCAATCGTTTTTCGATTTCAGCCATTGATGCACCGCAAATCCAACTTACTATCAAGACCCCCTCCGGCAAAAATGAAGGAATAGATCTCAACGGTTTTTGGGCTAGACACTTACAAAATGGCCGCATTGGTGAAATTGGTATCGAAAGTTTCAACAGTACCTTAAACGTAAATACCCTTGCTGGTTTATCTACCCATGATGTGGGCGCCCTACAGAGAAGCAAAACTCCACAAAGAGAGATGCAAACCGCCGCCACCACACAAAAACTTACGGGGGAACTTCTAACCAAAGGGCGTGCTCTTAGCATAGCCAATATTAATATTGACTACGCCTATCAAATCTTTACAGGAAGCGTTTCTAATATCATTGAAGAACAAGGGCAAATGGTTGTCGGCTCTATGAATTTTAACGATATTAGCTTTGATGTTTTCAATAAAAATGAACGTGTGATTCATTTTGCGCTGGGAGCTTTTACAAGCCAAGGCCTAAAAATGCGCCCCATGCAAAAAGAAGCTAACCAATGGTGGAAATCTTATCTTGAAGCAAAAAATACAAATGATGAAGTGGCTAAAAAAGAGGCACGCAATCGCCTAATCGGGACGCTTTTATCCGCTATCACTACCTTTAACGCAGAGATCAAAAACGCTAATTTTGATTTACCAGAACTGAAATTAAGCCTTGATCATTTTAACATTACCCCAAGGAGATGGCGCCACCCTATCCCCGAAAGCATGCTAATCTCACTTGATAATTTAGTCATCAACACGGCAAAGATGCCTCAAAATGACCTAAAAATACTAAAAAACCTTGGCTTTGACGCTATCACCCTATCGGGTAAGCTTGATTTTAACTACGATGAAATAGAGCGCACTCTAACACTCAACACCCTTTCTTTTGATGCTAAAAATATCGGGGCGGGGGCGCTTTCGGGGCAAGCGATTCACGTTGAGCCTAACCTGTTTTCCAATGATCAAAGCGCTATATTGGCTAGTGCAGAAAAAATCGGAATCGCCCACGTTTCTTTAAGTTATATTGATTATGGCTTCATCGACAGACTATTCACCTACCTTGATCAACAATTGAGCGACGGAAAAGGCGACTTGAAAAAAGAGCTTTACGAAGACCTGAATATTGCAATGGCGCAAACGCCGCGTCTTTTATTAAAAGGCCATAAAGAGACTGAAGCACTAGCTCAGGCCTTGAGCAGTTTTGCCAAAAATCCTGGAAAATTAAGCATAGATATCCAAACCAAGGCTGGACAAATGCTGAGTATTAATGACCTCAACGAAATATTGCAAAATAATCTAAGCCATGTCTTAGACAAAGTTGATTTGCGTGCAAAAAATGAATAACACGAAATTTTACGCCTGTGCGTTCTTTTCCTGCCGATGCTGGTAAAAGCTGTAAAGCAAATGCACTACAGATAGGCGGAAAGCACAAGAGCCGTCACTATAGGAAATCGATATGCCATATTTGAACAAAAACCGTCCGCCCAACCGCGCTACCATAATTAAACGGCGTGCAGTGAGCGCTGTCCAAAAATTTCTACATATTCAAGCGCTAGGAGGCATTGTTTTATTATGCATGGCTGCAGCTGCTTTAATGCTTGCTAATTCTTCTTATGCCCAATTTTATCATAACCTATGGCACACCCCCCTGGGCTTCAAATTTGGAAGCATTAATGTCTCATGGGATCTGCATTTTTGGATCAATGACATTTTGATGACAATTTTTTTCCTAACAGCGGGGATGGAAATTCGGCGCGAAATTCACGAAGGGGCCCTAGCCAATCTAAGACAAGCTACTTTACCCATTATAGCAGCGATAGGGGGGGTAGTTATTCCAGCCCTCATCTATCTTTTCTTTAACCTTGACCCCCACCGCTCCCATGGCTGGGCCGTACCCACCGCTACGGATATTGCCTTTGCTGTAGGAATTTTATCCCTACTTGGTAAAGCTGTACCGTTAAACTTGCATGTCATTCTACTTTCCTTAGCGATTATTGATGACATTATCGCAGTTTTGATCATTGCTTTTGTTTATTCAAGCGATCTTGCTCCTTCCGGCCTATTATTAGTGGGCCTTGGCATAGCACTTGTCTTGTTTTTTCAGTGGATCAACCTTACCTCAGCCTGGTATTATGTATTGCCTGGCGGCCTTATATGGTGGGGTCTGTTTATCACCGGTGCCCACCCCTCGTTAGCTGGCGTTATTTTAGGTATGATGACGCCAGTTTTACCAGCGCGTAGCCAAATGGCCCCTCTGGAGGCTATAACCCATGCGGCTAACGCGCTCAATACACCAAAAAACTCGCAAAGCCTGCACGATATCGCCTATAGTCTAAAGCAATTAAGCCACCAGCAGCATTATGTGATGGCTCCCGTTACGCGCGTGCAAATGACTCTCCATCCTTGGGTCGCTTATATTGTGATGCCGCTTTTCGCTTTTGCTAACGCCGGCATCGGTCTTTCAGGTATTGATGCCTTTTCTGGCAACAATGCAATGATAATTCTAGGGGTAACTTTAGGTCTTTTCCTTGGTAAGCCTTTAGGCATATTCGGCGCGGCTTATCTTGCAGTAAAATCTGGCCTTTGCCGTCTACCAGCCCATGTGAACTGGTCGGGTATTTTATTAATCGGCCTATTAGCAGGAATGGGTTTTACCATGTCGATTTTTGTTTCTATGCTAGCGTTCAATGATATTAATCAACTGAATACAGCAAAAATCGGAGTACTCTTTGGGTCGGGTCTCTCAGCCCTTTTTGGTCTTGGCTTTGGACTTTTTTATTTAAGCCAGCTTAAAAAGCCCTCTGCCCCTCATAAAAGCACAATCTCATAAGGGCGGTTTATCTCATAAATAATTATACTTGACAGGAAACCAGCCTATACAGATAGTATAAATATTGAGAGCAAACTGAAGATGGAGGCGGGACATAAGTGGTGCGAATAATAAAAAAACCGTTGTCATTAAGTCATCGCGCAACCGCCCTATCTTTGCTATTTGACGTAAATAAACAACGTAATTGTAAGTCATGCACTTATTATTCAAACCACTACGCTACGCTTTCCTATAAATATAGCCGAGGAGGACAATTTTATGGGTAGCAATAAACTTGCGCACCGCCCTAATCATGGGCAAAGATTGAAAATTTCCTTTGAGTTTTTTCCTCCAAGAACCGAAATCATGGAAAGAACACTCTGGCAAACAGTTGAACGTTTAGCGCCTTTTAGTCCTGATTTTGTTTCTGTTACTTATGGAGCAGGGGGATCCACACGGGAACGCACCGCGCGTACCGTGTCACGTATTATCAAGGAGTCTTCGCTCTCCGTCGCAGCACATCTCACCTGTATTGACGCTACTAGGGATGAAGTAGATGCGGTGGCTCGTAATTTTGCGAGTCTTGGTATTCGCCATTTTGTCGCCCTGCGCGGAGATCCGGTTAACAATAACAACACGACCTATCAATCGATAAAGAGGGGTTACCATAATTCTGTTGAATTGGTGGCAGGACTAAAAGCAATTGATGCAAATTTTGATATCACCGTTTCGGCTTATCCAGAAAAACACCCAGAAAGTGCGGATTTTGCTACCGATATTGATATATTAAAACGCAAAATCGACAATGGTGCTACTAGAGCTATTACACAATGTTTTTTTGATAATAATTTATTCGAAGACTATATCGAACGGGTTCGCAAAGCAGGAATTTATATTCCTATCTTACCAGGGATTTTACCAATCTACAATTTCTGGCAAGTACAAAAATTTTGCGCCCGTACCAGCACCTATATCCCCTCTTGGCTTGCCCAGCGGTTTGAGGGCTTAGAAAATGACCCTCAGACCCATGCTTTGGTTGCTGCAGCCGTAGCGGCTGAACAAGTTCTTGATCTTGTAGAGAGCGGAATTGAAGATTTTCATTTCTATACGCTCAATCGTGCCGATCTTACCTATGCGATTTGCCATCTCATTGGCATACGCCCCCATGCCTATCATAAGGATCAAGCGCCACAAAACCTGTCCATCTTATAGACACCGCGCCTTAACCCAACAAGCAAACCACGAACTTCCACCAAACACTATTAAAGAGAATAAAGAAAGGAGATACCGCCTCTTTGTACCACCTATGGAGTAAGACTCTCACGCGCTGCTGCGATAACCCTACCCCTATTTGCAAAGGAATGTTTTGTACTTATATGGTACAAATTTTTGTATATTTGATATATAAAAACCTAATTTTCAGAAAAATGTATAAAAAAGTTATTTTTAAAAACATAGGAGCTTGATTTCATTTCGCATTCCATATTATGGTTCTTTTTAAGATATTTAGCCGACTTCTAATACAGTCAGAAGGATTACGCTCCCCCCCCGAAGCGGTCCTTTTGATTGTGGTTCTGCCAAGGGCTTGCCCTTGGCAGAACCATTTAAATGCTGATTTGGAATTCAAAGAGACGCATTCCCCCCAAGGCGGTCTCTTTGATGTAACCCTGCTAAAGCTTGCTTTAGCAGGGTTTACTTGTTCAGGCTGTTTTAGCTACTTACAATAGATATTCATCTTGAACTCGTGCTCTTTCTGATTGATAGCCACCCAAATTATTTTTAAGAATCACTCAAAATCACCCGATGCTATCTGAATCCCAAACGCCCCAAATCAAACCTCCTTTATGGCAGGCCGCCGTATTATGCTCGATAAAAGCCCATGTGTCTGATAAACGAACATAATTAAAGCATAGCCCAAATATTGCCACCTTAAAGACTCTCTTTGGCTCCTTTTCTCCTTCATACCGCTGCATGCCGTCACGGCTCTTCAATCAAAGACAACACCCTATGATGGTTCAACTGGAAAGAAAAACATGCGATTATGGACAATAGCTCTAGGAATGAGTTTAGCTTTTTTTGCGCCACTTCAAGCCACTTGCGCAAGCCCCATGACTATTGAAGTAGCGCCCACTCTAAAACGACCTTATGCCGCGTTGATAGGTAAATTCGCAGCTAAGCATAAAGTTCCTGTCGAACTGGCGCACGCCGTGATTTTTATTGAAAGCAACTATAACTCCAAAGCGCTTGGCTCTGCAGGCGAAGTGGGCTTGATGCAAATCAAACCTTCAACAGCGCGTGCTTTAGGTTATCAAGGCACCACCAAGCAATTATACAGCCCAGAAACCAACCTTGATTATGGCATGCGCTATTTAGCCAAAGCCTATCATATGAGCGGTGGTGATACGTGCTCTACCATTCTAAAATATAATGCTGGCCATGGAGCAACAAGAATGAACCCTACTTCAAAGCGTTATTGTTCAAGGGTGCAGACCTATCTCACACGCGCGCAAAAATAATGCTAGCGGATAAAAGCAAATAGCCCTATAAACAGCCAGTCAGTCGGCTGGGCAACCGCACTTGCCAAAAACCGAAAGGTGGCAAGTGAGGAAAGTCCGGGCTCCACGGAAAACAGTGCCGGGTAACGCCCGGCGGGGGTAACCCTAGGGATAGTGCCACAGAAAGCAAACCGCTCATTCATGAGTAAGGGTGAAAGGGTGGGGTAAGAGCCCACCGCGTCGCCAGTAATGGCTACGGCATGGTAAACCCCACTGGGAGCAAGACCGAATAGAGATGCATGTTAAGCGTAGCTTAACGGCCTGTTCCGGGCTCGCATCTGGGTAGGTTGCATGAGGCGGTTGGCAACAACCGTCCTAGATGAATGGTTGCCACGCGTAGCTTTGGCTTACCAAACTGCGCCATACAGAACCCGGCTTATAGGCCGACTGACCTTTCAACTGCATTGAAAAAGCCCATAAAATACTCGATACTGAGTCGTAAATGGCTTTGTCTCATTGCGCAGGAGGCTTCGCAAAGCTCCAAGAGCTATACTCTGAACATGCGCGTTTGCGCCTAATTTTTGAAGGTAGAGTAGAAAGGATCGTGGATTGGCAAAGCACAAAGTATACTCCTCCTGCCAATCATAAAACGACCCTGCTCCACTTATTGAGCGGCATAAAAGGCGTAAAGCGTCTGCATCAAGATAGGGTGGCGGGGCGAATGGCTGATAGCGGGCAAGCAGGGCATACCACTGAGCAAACGTACCTGCCATAAGTACCGAAAAAGCGAAAACGCGTTGGGTTTTGTTGTGATAAAAGCGCAAAACCTCTTGCAAGTTCGAAGCCCATTGTAAAGCAAAATTACTTACGATGAGGTCATGAGGCGCTACGTTTAGAGTAGACAAATCCCCCAATTGATAGTTAATAGACGGAACGGCCATAAACTTTTTACGGCAATAAGCAAGCATTTCAGGCGCAATATCGTTCAAACAATATTGGCTATGGGGGTAATAGGGTAATAAAAGCATAGGCATAAGCCCCGTGCCGGTACCCACATCAAGAATTGTTTGTGGCGGTTCACTAAGCGCCGCGCGGGTCTTTTCTAATAAAAATTCTCCCGCCTTGCGCTGGATCTGCCCTACCGTATCATAGGATAAAACGGCACGGCCGAAGCGCTGGCGTACAAGATTAAATGCAAATGTCATCAACAAAAGCCTTTATCTTAAAATAAATTGTTTCACACGCCACCCATCCCAAGGCATGACCATGCGCCCCTTCCACCACCAAACAATTAGTTCCCAACTTTTGTTGCTCATGAAGCAAGTTGTCAGACACGATAAGGTCATCGCGACTATACAATAAACAATGTCGCTTAGGCGGAATAAAACGTAAATGCCCTAAAAGCGCAAAATCCGCCGTTAAAGCTTTATAATTGAGAGCGGATAAGTCGACCTCATCTTGGAAGTTAGCAGCCCCGCAACGGCGGTAAAATTTACGTAAAACCAAAGCGGGTGCACGAGAAAATTGATCAGCCATAGCCGCTAGCTCTGCTGCCCTTTGTCGATATAAAGCTGCTTCCCTCCCCAAAAAATCTACAAAACCATTGAGTCCAATAAAACCGCAAGCCTGTGGTATACTTCCATAGGAAAGGCATAACTTAGCAAATCCCAAAGAGTGACCAATACATACCACTGGTTCATCATCAAGGACTGGCCAAATAGAAGCGTCACCAAAATAACCAAGATCCACCATAGAGCAACGCTCTTGAGCAAAATACGGCACAAGCCTCTGAAAAAAGCGTGGGCTAAAGCCAAAACCATGGCAAAAAATATAATGCATCTATAAGATCTTCGCCAATTGTGCTGCAAACCTATATAGGCTATCTGCGTTATGGGTTTTATTAAGCGCAATCCGCAGCCGCGCAGTTCCTGGGGGCACCGTGGGAGGGCGAATTACTGAAACGATAATATTAGAAGCCAAAAGCGCCTTTTGAATCTGCAAACAAACAGCCTCACTTCCCAAAATAATAGGAACGATATGGGTAGTTGAATGACCAAAGTTCAAGCCCAAATCATCCAGATGGGTGCGTAAAATAGCACCCAATCTTTGAAGGGCGGCGCGTTCCTCATGCATGTGCGGAACAAGAGACCAAGCAGCGCGCGCCGCCCCTACTAGCATGGGAGAAAGCGCGGTAGAATAGATAAAGCCTGGCGCCTTATTTATCAACAAAGCGCGCACCACTTCATCGGTTGCAATATAAGCGCCAAACCCACCCAAAGCTTTGCTAAAAGTGCCCATCACCAAATAGGGCACCTCCTCAAGAAAATGATCTGGACTAAGCCCATAACCACGCATGCCGTAAACGCCCGTTGCATGGGCTTCATCCAAATAGAGAAATGCGCTATACTGACGTGCTAATTCTATTAAGTCCGCTAGCGGTGCACAATCACCATCCATGCCAAAAACGGTTTCGGAAACAATAAAACGAGGCCGCGCCTGATGCACATCGCGTTGCAAAAGCGTTCGTAAATGCATCATATCATTGTGATGATAGCGGCACAATTGTGCGCCACTTAAAAACACCGCCTGATAAAGGCTCGCATGATTTAACCGATCAAAATAAACTAAAGGCTTTACGCCCAAAATTCCTTCATCAAGCAGGGTTGCCAAAGCGCTTACATTGGCCTGAAAGCCAGAAGTCATGAGCAACGCTGTTTGCGTGCGTTTGTCCTGCGCAATTTGCCTCTCAAAATCATGATAAAAAGGAAAATCACCCGATAATAGCCGCGCCCCCGTTGCTCCATGGCCAAAAGCTTTAGCCTCGGCAAACGCAGCGGACAAAATCCGACTATCACGGCTTAACCCTAGATAATCATTACTTGAAAAGTCAAGGACAGATCCAGATGCTTCTGTTGTAGAAAGGGTCGCGACCGAACGAGCCTCTACCGTTCGTAAGAATCGGTACCGATCACCAGCTTTAAGCCGTTCTAAAACCTGTTGGTAAGCGCTATAAAATGGCTTCACCACGCCCTCCTTTCGCTTCTAGCCTAATAAAGCGCCAAAACAGGCCTCCCTTTAGCGTGTTAGCCGCTTATAAGTTACCCGTTTAGGGTTAACGGAATCAGGCCCCAAGCGCCGCACCTTATCGGCTTCATAGGCTTCAAAATTGCCTTCAAACCATTCGACATGGCTATCACCCTCAAAAGCCAAGATATGGGTAGCTAAACGATCAAGAAACATTCGATCGTGCGAAATAACAACCGCGCAACCAGCAAAACTTTCAAGAGCATCTTCTAAGGCTGCCAAGGTTTCAGTATCAAGATCATTCGTAGGCTCATCCAAGAGTAACACATTACCGCCTTCTTTGAGCAATTTAGCCAAATGCACACGGTTGCGCTGTCCACCTGAAAGATTGCCTACCTTTTGTTGTTGATCGCCGCCTTTAAAATTAAAAGCTCCGCAATAAGCGCGGCTATTCATCTCAAATTTGCCAAGCTTGATAATATCATTACCCTCGGAAATTTCTTCCCAGACAGTCTTGCTACCATCCAAAGCATCGCGGCTTTGATCAACATAGCTTAAAGATACAGTTTCCCCTATCCTAACCATTCCAGAATCGGGTTGTTCCTGCCCCGTCAACATCTTAAACAAAGTGGATTTACCAGCACCGTTAGGTCCAATAACTCCAACAATCCCCCCTGCGGGTAGTTTAAAAGAAAGATCATCAATGAGTAAACGATCGCCATAAGCTTTAGAAAGGTTTTCTACCTCAATCACAACTTGGCCTAAGCGTTCACCCACTGGGATAATAATTTGCGCTTCGCCGGGGCGCCGATCTTCTGCAGCTTTGACCAACTCATCATAGGCTTTGATCCTCGCCTTTGATTTTGCCTGGCGTGCCTTGGGGCTAGAAACCATCCATTCTTGCTCACGACTCAAAGCCTTTTGACGCGCGGCCTCTTCGCGGCCTTCTTGGATCATCCGCTTAGCCTTAGCTTCAAGATAAGACGTATAATTACCCTCATAAGGGATGCCATGTCCGCGGTCGAGCTCTAAGATCCAACCAGTCACATTATCCAAAAAATAGCGATCATGAGTTATAATCATCACCGCGCCTTGATATTCACGAAGGTGTTTTTCAAGCCAAGCTGTGGTTTCGGCGTCCAAATGGTTGGTCGGTTCATCTAGCAATAAGAGGTCAGGTTTCGCAAGCAACAAGCGACATAAAGCTACACGACGTTTTTCTCCCCCAGAAAGTTTTGCAACATCAGAATCGGGGGGTGGACAACGCAAAGCCTCCATCGCCATTTCAACCTGAGACTCAAGATCCCACAAATTCTGACTATCGATTATATCCTGAAGTCGTGCACCTTCTTCGGCCGTTTCATCAGAATAGTTCATCATCAACGCGTTATAGCGATCCAAGATTGCTTGTTTCTCGGCAACGCCTTCCATTACATTGCCGCGTACATCTTTACTTTCATCCAAGACAGGCTCTTGCGGTAAATATCCACAGCGCGCCCCATCAGCAAGCCACGCTTCACCAGTGAATTCCTTATCAAGCCCCGCCATAATCCGCAAAACAGTTGATTTACCAGCCCCATTAGGCCCCAAAATTCCAATTTTAGCATCTGGGTAAAAAGAAAGGTGGATATTTTCTAGAATTTTCTTATGACCATAAGTTTTGTTTAACCCAGCCATGTGATAAATAAATTGACGCGCCATTCATGCCTCTAATCTGTCTTTCACCAACCCTTTTCTCTCATCTCTAGTAATGGGCTGCGTGTTGTGCTTCTACCGCTTCTAAACCATCCCGTTGTCCACGGCAATATAGGAAAAGATTCCTTGCCCCATAACCCCACCCCTAAATTAACCCTTGCCTACCCAATTGAAACTCATGGATTGAATGCTATCCGTTTAAATCAAACCACCCCCTTTATGGCACTTATAAACGCCCCCCCCTCTCCTATTACTCGTGTCCAAACCTATCACTTACCATTTGCCGAAGACCCAGAAGGACTCATTCTTTATGCGCCTTCCTTTCTCGGTGTATGGGCTTTAGAACAAGCAGCAAAGGGTGGGAGAACTTTTTCAACCTCACAAAGGGAAAATACGAATTTTGCCGGCTTAATTCTTGAAAGCAAAATTTTATGTTCAAAATTTATGCGTAACATTTATCTCTTGCGATTAAAAAATGAACGCCGACGATTGGGGTCCGATGTACCGAGTCCCCTTATCACACGCCATTTACGCCGCCATGTAAGTGTAGCTGATCATTTCTTCTTGCCCATCGGTGCCTGGATAAATTTGCTTATACGTTTTTCTGCTAACCTCGAAAGCTTGCAACAAAAAAAAATCCCCTTATTATGGCTTAATCAAGCCAAAGATGCTGCTTCTATACAAGACTTTTTTGCTCATTTTTAAAAAGCACCTGCTAATGCCAAGAGACCAACATGCCTGATAAAGCCCTGATCGTTGTGGATGTACAAAATGATTTTATGCCTAATGGCTCCTTGGGAGTCCCCCAAGGGGATACAATTATTGATCCTATCAATGCTCTAATCACCCGCTATAACCACGTAATCCTGACCCAAGATTGGCATCCCCCAAGGCATTCAAGCTTTGCAAGCACCCACAAAGTACATGCACCTTATGATGTAGTGCCCTTTATCTATGGGCCACAAACCCTTTGGCCTGACCATTGTATTCAAGGCAGCTTTGGCGCCGACTTTGCCAAAGGTCTTATAACAAGCAAGGCCGAGCTCATTCTTCGCAAAGGCTACAACCGCCATATTGATAGTTATTCGGCGTTTTTTGAAAATGACCACAAAACGCCCACAGGGCTTAGCTCCTATTTAAAGGAACGCGGTATAAAAGAAATCCTATTGTGTGGCCTTGCTACCGATTTTTGTGTAGGTTATTCTGCCCTTGATGCTATCAAAAACGGATTCGGTGTCAGTGTAGCCTTAGACGCGTGTGCGGGTCTTGATCTTAATGGCTCTCTTAATCATATGTTAAAAAGCATGAATGAGGCGGGCGTTAAACTTTTTATGATTAGCTAACTTTCAGCTTCGTGAGTAGAATCTTGAGCGGCGTGACGACGATTATAGACGATAGAGGCATAAAGCGCCGCCAAAATAAAACCCGCCCCAATAAACCCTGTGATGACTTCAGAAATATGCCAAAGGGTCTGCATAAACATAATTATGGCTAAAAGAAAAATAGCGTAAAATGCCCCATGCTCTAAATAACGATATTGAGCAAGAGTACCTTTTTCAACCAACATAATTGTCATAGCGCGGACATATAATGCCCCAATTCCCAAGCCAATGGCGATAACAAATAAATTTGTAGATAAAGCAAAAGCCCCTACTACCCCATCAAAAGAAAAGCTGGCGTCTAAGATTTCAAGATACAGAAAAGCACCAGCTCCACCTTTATACGCCGCTGTAAGCGAAGATTGGCTTGCATCCAGCACCTTACCTAAAAACTCAACCAATAAAAAGACTAGAAGCCCATAAATCGCCGCACTCAAAAATTGATAACTGTGCGACGCATCAACAAGGCTTGCAAAAACAAGGATAATAGCCAAAGCAAATGCTGTCTCTACCCCTTTGAGCACAGCAAGTTTTTGCATGGGTTTTTCTAAGAAGCCAATCCAATGGATAGTTTTTTCAGCATCAAAAAAATATTTCATCGCTACCATCAAAAGAAAAGCCCCCCCAAAAGCGACAATTCCTAGATGAGATTTAATCATAAATTCAGCGTAAATGTGGGGTGCAGTAACCGCCAACCGCAACGCCTTCCAAGGGCTGATCCAAGCTGCAAAAGCTACCACAATAAGCGGAAAAATGATCCGCATACCAAACACAGCAATCACTATGCCCCACGTCAAAAAGCGCTTGCGCCATTTTTTGTCCATATCACTTAGGATACGCGCATTCACGATCGCGTTATCAAAAGAAAGTGATATTTCCAAAACACCCAAAATACAGCAAATGAACAAATATTTCCATAAACCAGTGACACCACCCGTTTCCACAAAACCAAGCCATCCTCCTAGGACTAGCCCCAATAATGTCCATAGAAAGGCCCAACCAAAATACCGAAATATAGCCAAATTAAGCCCACCTTTTGCGTCTTCAGAAAATTTTCATCCACTAAGGATTATAAACCATTAACACTTCTTTTGTGCCCCGTTATATAAAAACATCTAGGCCCCATACAACGAAAATATAGCGATAGCATACCATCCATAATATGATAAAAACCACCGCTCCCTTTTGCTTATCGGTAAGCTTGACCATACCAAGCAAAAAAGAGACTAGCCTGCGCCATAAATGCGATGAAACAAACGCTTAAGGCTGCTTCCTCAAAGCTGACTAATCTACGTCATATAATAGGCAATAAATACTAAGAGAGCCTCAAAAACTTGATATCAGTCTAGCTAAGGTTTCCTCAGCGACAAAGATTTGCTTTCGCTCTCATATGCCTTATATTGAAGCCATGCGTTGATATTATGCGCCATTGCCATGGCGCTTCCACTTGTTTCTCAAACAAGCAACGCTTTAAAACATCCCTATTAACTCCAATTGAGGATATTATCATGGCTTTTGAATTACCTCCACTCCCTTATGATTACGATGCGCTCGCGCCTTATATGTCGCGCGAAACCTTAGAGTTTCACCACGACAAACATCATCAAACCTATGTAAATAACGGTAATAGCCTTTTGAAGGGCTCTGACCTTGAAGATGAGAACCTTGAAACAATTATCTTAAAAAGCCACGGCACAAACCAAGGACTCTTTAACAATGCTGCTCAACATTTTAACCACGCTGAATTTTGGAAAAGTATGAAAAAGGACGGTGGTGGTAAAAAAATACCAGAAAAACTTGCCAAAGCTATTGATTCGGATCTTGGTGGTTATGATAAATTCCGCGAAAACTTCCTTAACGCTGCTACCACACAATTTGGCTCAGGCTGGGCGTGGCTTTCCCTTAAAGAGGGTAAACTGGAAGTAAGCAAAACAAGCAATGGTGAAAACCCGCTAGTCCAAGGCGCTAAGCCGCTCCTATGTGTCGATGTGTGGGAACATTCCTATTACATTGATTACCGCAATGCGCGGCCGAAATATCTTGAAGCTTTTGTCGATCATCTTCTTAATTGGGATTATGCCCTTGAAAGGTACGAAGAGGCTCTATAGCGAATATAGCCGTAAGATCTCTATTAAAACGCGCTTTATCAGCGCGTTTTTTCATGCGATTCTTATGCATCTAACAATAAAGTGGTAGTATTAGTTAAACACGGGCGTCCAGCCAAATAGCCTGCAATACCCGCAGCAGAACCAAAGCCTAAAAACACAAACCCACAAGCAGCAAAACTACCAGTCCAATCATGGACAACGCCCACCAAAAGCGGCCCAAAGGCGGCCAAGCAATAACCCACTGTCTGAGCCATTCCTGAAAGATGTGCTGAAGTCGGAGCATCGCGCGATCGCAAAACAATCATCATCATGGCTGCCGCAATCAATCCACCTTGACCTAAGCCCTGAATTACGACCCAGACCCATAATGTATCAAGAGGAGCAAATAAAAAACCGAAAAGTCCCCCCACCGCCAAGGCACACAAAATGAAATTAAGACCACTTTGTTGCGCCCTCCGCCCCGCCAAAAGCGGCGTAATCATGCAAGATCCTGCTTGAATGAAAATTGAAATAGAAATCAACATGCCCGAGACTGAATCGTCCACGCCCCTTTCACGTAAAATAGGGACCAACCAGCCAAACACACAATAAGCCAACGATGATTGCATTCCCATAAAAAAGGTAACTTGCCAAGCAAGCGGATCTTTCCACAAGCCACGAACACGGTATTTATGGCCTCTTATCGTGTGGTGTTGACTTTTTAATTGCGGCACCCATAAGGCCAAAACCGCTACCACTGGCAAAGCCCAAAAAGCCAGAGCTAAATGCCAAGAATCCCCCAATATAGCCTGCAATGGCGCTGTCAGCCCCATAGCCAAAGCCGCCCCACCGCACAATGCCATGGTATAAAAGCTTGTCATCACACCCATATGATGAGGAAAATCACGCTTGACCAGATTGGGCAGTAAAACATTGCTCAACGCAATTGCTGCACCAGAGGCTATTGTTCCCCCATAAAGCCAAGGAAGAGAACCGCTAGCGCGCACTAATAGACCTACAGCCAAAAGAGCCAATGCGCCCGCAAGAACTTTTTCTACCCCAAAACGCTGGCCAAAATAAGGAGCCAAAGGTGCAAAACAACCCAAACATAAAACCGGAACCGTTGTTAAAAGACCCGCTTGGGTTGCGCTCAAACCCAAATCTTGCGAAATAGCTGGTAATAAAACAGAAAAACTAGAAAAAACAGGGCGCAAATTAAAAGCAATCAACGTGAGGCTAAAACCTAATACAAAAGAAGATAGACCTTGGCGTTTCATTAATACTCTACAATATAATTTACAGTTAAAATCAATACGACATAGAAAACGCCGTAGCCATCGCATATAATAATAATTTATACATTCTCTCTTTCATTTTTCCTTCCTTAACATGCTAGGCTTTGAAACACTGTTAACCGCCCTTTAATTACTCGTTCTCATTGCCCCTGCAATAAACCTTTTTCACATTCTATAGCAAAAAGAACAGGTATACGAGAGCTTCCCCATAAAAAGCTTGATTAAAAAGATGTTATCTTCATCAAACCTTTGTGAAACTCTCTTAAAGTCGCACACCAAAAAACTGTAAAGATTGCAATAAAAGTTGAAAAGGAAAGCAATGCCAAAAACAACGACAAAACATGAGTGAATTTTGGCTGGGGTACCTGGATTCGAACCAGGGAATGTCGGTACCAAAAACCGATGCCTTACCGCTTGGCTATACCCCAAAAGCAACAGTGCTCTTGGTTGCGCTTATAGCCATTCAAAAAGGGTTAGGCAATATCTGAATAGAAAAAATTCAAAAAAAATCTCTCCGCTCAGAGTCTTCACTTGCTCACTCATTGCCCTAGTACATAGAAAATCTTCAAGCAGAAGATTTAGGGTGCTGAACAATAAGCACAGCTAATTCCTCAACATTTAAGGGATGCGTAAAAACCATGCTTTGAACAAATTCACAGCCTTGTTCGCGTAAAAAAATCGCCTCTTCCTCATTTTCAACACCTTCAGCAACCACCTTAAGCTCCAATTCATGGGCCATAGCTATGATAGAGCGTAAGATAACCTTTTCCTTAATAGTTTTGACCGAAAGGATAGAACGATCAAGCTTGATCATATCAAATGAGTGTTGCAAAAGATACGCAAGGGAGGAATAGCCCGTACCAAAATTATCAAGCACAAGGCCTAGCCCCATGCTTTTGATCTGCTCAAGCAAATGCGTAGAGCGCGCAGGGTTTTCTAGTAATACCGCCTCTGACATCTCCACCATCAATTGGCCTTTATGAATAGGGTTACGCGTTAAAATCGAACGCAGTCCGCTAATCAAATCAGGGTGAACCATTTCAGAGCTTGGAATATTCACAGAAATAAAAAACGATTGTTTTGCAAATCTGCTAGTTAAATCAGCCAAATCATTAACCACACGATCCATCACGAATTGCGCAAGCGGCATAGCCGCTCCTTCGCTTTCTGCCGCATTAATAAAATCATGCATATTGACCACACCGCGGTGCGGATGATGCCATTCCACTATAGACTCAAACCCAACAATCCGCCCATCAACTAGATTGAGAACTGGATGATACAGTACTTTAATCTCATCCCGCTGAATGGCTGAAAGAATATCTACCGACCAATTATCACTTTTATGTCCCAACTGCCGTAAATTAGGTCGAAAAGGCTGAATCTTGTTGCCACCGTCGCGCCTAGCGTAAATCATTGCAAGTTCCGCATCGTTCAACATGTCTTCAGCGCTCGTATAGGTTTCTGACCACGTAACAAGCCCAACAGAGGCAGAAAGGTCAATTTCACGCTGCGGTAAATTAATTGGCGCACAAGCGATTTTATGCAAATGTTCAACAAATTGCGCAATTGAAACAGCATCACTCTTGCTTAATAGAATAAGAGCAAACCTATCGGCAGAAAGCCGCGATAATGTATCTGGAATCTTAATGAGCCTACCTATCCTTCGCGCAATGGTAAGCAAAAATATATCACCCACCGTCATTCCCAATTCGCGGTTAATCTCACCAAATCCATCAAAGTCAATAATTAAGACTGTAGGACGAATTTGTTCATTACTGCGCGCAAGGTTGATAAAAATCTTAAGCCTATCCAGAAACAGCTGCTGATTAGGGAGGTCTGTAAGATTATCATAAATAGAATCGTGCAATAAACGCTCTTGCGCCTTTTTATGTTCGGTAATGTTACTAAGAATGCCAACAATACGAATGATTTCACCATCAATCCCTACTACAGGGCGCGCCTTAAGGGTAAACCAATGATAATGTCCATCACCAGAGCGTAAACGAAAAGTCTGGTCAATACGCCCTTTGCGGCTTTCTAAAACCATATCAAACAAGGTATAAAAACGATCTTGATCATCAATATGCAAAAGTGCGCGCCAATCGCGGATCTTGCCATAGAGCTTAGCAGCAGCCGAACCAAGATATATGCTAAGGTCGGGATTTACCGATACACGGTTGCGCCGCACATCCCAATCCCATACCACATCGCCCGCCCCCATAATTGCAAAAGCTTGACGTTCAAGATCAGAAAATAAGCCTTCTTGTATAGAACCGCTAGGAAACGCCTTTTGCATAACGGTAAAGCTGATCAGCAAGACTATCAATACCAAACCACCAGCTAAAGCAGGTTGAATAATATCATTATCAAGTTGCCCAGTAATACAAATGTAAGCGCAAAAAATCCAAAGAATTAACAATAGCCAAGTCGGAACCAACATAACAGCCCGATCATAGCCGTGTAGACTGAAATATCCGATAAGAATAACGCCAAGACCCACAGTGATCCCAAAGGAAAGGCGGGCGATTCCCGCCGCATCTACAGGGTCAAAAATCGCAAAAGCTGCAAGAAACAAAAGTGCGATTGCAACTATAATCGCCCCATAATTAAAGCGATAGTGCCAACGATTAAGGTTGAGATAAATAAAAAGAAAAATAAATAGGCTTGCTGCCAAAGCCACCTCAGTCAACGCACGCCAAATGGGCTCAATCGTAGGGGCAATAACGAATAGCTTATTAAAAAAATTAAAATCAATGCCGATATAAGCCAAAGCTGCCCAAGCAATAGCGGCGGTGGCTGGGAAAAGGCTGGTACCGCGTATAATAAATAATACAGTAACCAAAAGCGCCAAAAGGCCGGCTATTCCCAATAAAATCCCATGATATAGCGTATAGGAATTAAGCGTATCTTTATAGGCTTCTGGCGCCCAAAGATAAAGCTGTGGCAATTTATCAGAACCTAATTCTAATACAAAAGTAATCACAGAGCCAGGATTCAAGGTAACACGAAATACATCAGAATTCATGCTTGCCTGCTTATCCAAGGCAAAACCTTCACTCGGAGTGATTGACACAATCCTTACAGATCCAAGATCTGGATGCAACAAACCAGAACCCGCCATGCGATAATGGGGAGCGACAATCAAACGATCTATCTGCTCATCTGTAGGGTTGGCTAGGGTAAAAACGCCCCAATTGCCGCTATAATCGCTACTATTAGCCTGCACTTCAATGCGCCGAACAATCCCATCGGGTCCTGGAGCCGCGCTCGTTTGGAAAATAGGTTTATCAGTGTGGAAGATCTCTACTGCTTTAGATAGATCAAGGGCCGTATCTTGCGTAGAAATTTTTATCGGCTCTACAGCATAAGCCCCCGCGTCTGCTATAAAAGCTACAAAAAAAAACGCCGTAGCACCTGCCCGTAAACAAGCGAGTAAAAAAAACAGATTTTGATAAAAACTAAAGCAAAACTCAACCAGCCTTTGTTGTGTCAACAGTTTTTCTATAAGCATCCTTCCTTGATGCCCTTTGCCGTATTTCCTCATATAGTTCCCCATTGACACAGCCAGATAGACTCAAGCAAAACTGCGGCCACGCACCATCTCGCTTTCATGATGACCGACCATAACCTATTTGCCCCCCCGATACGATAAGTTTTATACCCCCGTGCCAATAATTATCCCCGGCTTATTAAAGCCGGCGCCCTTAAAGACCATACCCTTAATGAGAGAGAAGGCCTTTCAAATGCCCATAATCCATCAAAGAATCAATAGGCCCAAGCGCGGCAAGAGTAGGCGCGCTTTCAAAGAAAAGTCGCGTTGCGAGATCGTGAAGATGCGCTGGTGTAATCAACGCCAATCGCTCCATTGATTCGCTTGTCGGAATGGGGCGGCCATAGAGCAAAACTTGCCGAGCAATCATGTGAGCACGGCTGACAGGGCTTTCTTGTGCCATCATCAAACTACTACGATATTGAGCACGGGCGCGATCAACCTCTACTTCAGTGATCGTTTCACAAGCTTTATGCAACTCATCTATGATTACAGGCAAAAGAGACTCAAGCCCTTCGCGCCCTGTAGCGGCATGGATAGCAAAAAGGCCCGTATCAGAAAAGCCCCAATGACTTGCATAGATTGAATAACACAGCCCCCGCTTCTCACGTATTTCTTGAAAAAGCCGCGAAGACATCCCACCGCCCAAAACCATCGCCAAAAGTTGTGTGGCATAAAAATCGGGCATATGAAACGCTCGCCCTTCAAAGCCCAAAACAATCTGCGCATCCAAGAGTTCACGACTCTCACGAAAATCTCCACCAATATAACGGCCTTGTTCAGCATCAGAGGCGCTAGCGTCAGCTTGAAATTTGCCTAACCGGCTTTCTATTTCATGACGAAAATGCTGATGCTCCACAGCACCGGCTGCTACAATAACCATCCGATCACCGCTATATTGCTCCCCCATAAAACGGCGCAAATCCTTTGCTTGAAAACCGCGCACGGTTTCAGGAGTCCCCAAAATGGGCCGCCCTAAAGCTTGCTGATAAAAAGCACGTGCGCTGAAGTGATCAAATATTATATCATCAGGTGTATCGTGGGCAGCGCCTATCTCCTGCAAAACCACATGTTTTTCGCGCTCTAGCTCTTCTTCATCAAATTGCGATGCTACCAAAATATCCGCCAAAATATCTACCGCGAGCGGCATATCTTCTTTTAGAACCCGAGCAAAATAAGCAGTATTTTCTACGCTCGTCGCCGCGTTGATTTCGCCGCCTACGTCTTCAATATCCGTAGCAATTTTAAAAGCACTCCGATTCTCTGTCCCCTTAAAAGCCATATGTTCCAACAAATGAGCAACACCGTGCTGATCCACCCCCTCATGCCGTGAGCCCGCCTTGATCCATATGCCAAGTGCTACGCTTTCCATGTTTTTCATATTATTCGTGACAACACTTATCCCATTTGCCAACTGGCTAACTTCAATACTCATACATACTCCTAATAAGATAATTTATAGGCATAGCTTGCATCCAAGCGCCCTATCCTTTTTGATTCGTTTCAAGGCAAACTTTTGCCATGATAAAATTTTTTAATGCTTTTTCATCATTAGCAAGGATTGTATATTTTTCTTCATGTTGAAAGAGGCCTTCAAAACCAGGTGGCAGATCAGGGTACAGCCCCGTAGCTGATTGAACCGCCTCAGGAAACTTTGCGGGATGAGCCGTAGAAAGGATAACCATCGGCACATCTTCCTCTTGCTGCGCGCGCGCCACCTTAACGGCTACCGCGGTATGAGGGTCGGCAAGGTAACCACTTTCTTTATACAAAATGCGCGTCAGGTGTGCTGTCTCTTCCATAGTGCTACGACCAGCCGCAAACAAGCCACGAATAGTAGAAAGCTGCTCAGCACCTAAACAAAAACAACCATTCGTCTGAAGCTCTAGCATCTTCTCACAGACAAAAGCCCAATCGCGGCCACTTGCTTCAAATAAAAGCCGTTCAAAATTGGATGAAAGCTGGATATCCATAGAAGGGGAAGTAGTGTAAACCATAGCACGCGTCTCATAAATACCACTTTCTAAGGTGCGAGCCAGAATATCATTATCATTGGTAGCAATAACCAAGCGGGCGATGGGTAGACCCATTTTAGACGCTACAAAACCTGCAAAAATATCACCAAAATTGCCTGTAGGAACGGTGAAGGAAACAGCCCGATCAGGGGCACCCAAGCTCAAAGCCGCAGAAACATAATAGACAATCTGAGCCATAATTCGCGCCCAATTGATAGAATTAACACCAGAAATAGCCATGTGATCGCGAAAAGAATGATCATTAAACAATGCCTTTACCAAAGCTTGGCAATCGTCAAAATTACCTTCAATCGCCAAAGCATGAACATTGGTGCTGTGGTTACTTGTCATTTGTCTTTGTTGAACTTTTGACACGCGCCCTTTCGGGAAGAGAATAAAAATATCAGCACAAGATCGCCCAGCAAAGGCTTCAATCGCGGCGCCGCCTGTATCCCCCGATGTAGCGCCGATGATGGTAGCACGTCGCGCTTCCTTCTGCAGAATATAATCCATTAATCGAGATAAAAACTGCATGGCCACATCTTTAAAAGCCAAAGTAGGGCCATGAAATAACTCAAGAATAAATTCATTATGTCTCGTCTGTACCAGCGGGCAGGTAGCAGGGTGTCTAAAAGTTTGATAGGCTTCATCAATAATCTTATAAAACGCATCTTGCTCAATATCACCTTCCGCAAAAGGCCATAGGATGGTTTTTGCAATATCCGCGTAAGAGCGGCCGCGTAAAGCACGCAACTGTGCAGGCGTGAAAGAAGGAAAAAATTCAGGCAAATAAAGCCCGCCATCACGAGCAAGGCCTGTCATCACGGTTTGAGAAAAAGTAAGGGCGGGCGCGGCCCCGCGGGTGCTGATATATTTCATGTGCCTACTTTATTTTATGTGTTGGTTTATCATAAGATAGTATCATGCGATTTAATGATAATCATAGTAGCGTTAAAGTCTTATCATAAAATTGCTAATGTCGGTAAAAATTGCGCGTCCTACAACGCTAAAGAAGGGAACGCCTTATGGTGGGAAAAGCCTATTTATGTTTTTTACGTAAAAAAATGACGACGAAACGCTTAATACCCCCTTTTAAGGCTTTGAAACACATCCTATGGGGCGCTACATTTCTTTTAGCAGGATGTGTAAATGGAACGCAGATAAAGCCAGAGATGCACCTAGATAGTGAAAACGCCTTGCCAATCTGCCCCCCCTTTACGCTAGCTGAAAATAACAAAAATAAGCTCTTATACCATGCCCCCGCCTCAAAAGAGGGGGAGTTACTTTCCTACCAAACAGAATTAAGCGACGCGGCTCGCACATGCGTGCATAATTATGACAATATCATCCTTCAGCCAGTGGTAGCGGGGTGGATTTTTGCCGAAAAAAACCTGAAAGATAAGACTGTATATGTGCCGCTTAGAATTCTCGCCTATAAAGGAAACGAAGTTATTTATTCAAACCTTTACCGCTATCCTGTTGAAATAGTAGAAGACCAAACGGATATACAATTTATTTTTACCGATGCACAAATTATACTTCCGCGCTCGGATCTGCATAATATACAAGTTTCCGTGGGCATTGGTTAAATAATAACAGTTATACAACCAAGGAAAAAAATAATGAGCAAAATCACTGTAGGCTTAGGACAGATCGCCAGTAGCGCCGTCCAAGCAGAAAATTTGGCACAGATTCTGGCTACGGTAGAGGCGGCGAAAGCAGCTGAAGTAAAAATCCTTGTCTTTCCCGAAGCTGCACAAATCTCCTTTGCTGCTGATGTGCAAAAAGTGGCAGAACCGCTTGACGGTCCCTTTGCGAACGCTATACGCCAAGTAGCAGAAAAGATGATTATCGTTATTGGTATGTTTTCTCCAAGCCTAGATGGGCGAACCCACAATAGTCTTCTCATAACAGGAGCGGGGGTTGACGCGGTGTACCATAAAGTACATCTTTTAGACGCTTTTGGGGTGAGAGAATCCGACAAAATAGCTCCAGGGAGCAATTATGTAGTGGTAGATACCCCTTATGGGAAACTAGGCGTAGCCACTTGTTTTGACCTACGCTTTGCCGAACAATTTACAGCGCTTGGCCGAAAAGGAGCAGAAATAATCGCTGTTGCAGCTTCTTGGCACAATGGCCCCGATAAGGCCGAACAATGGGATCTCTTAATTCGCGCGCGTGCCACTGATGCTCAAGCTTGGCTTTTGGCTTGTGGACAAGCGTGGCGTAATAACAACCCTGATCAATTGCCCTTAGGAATTGGTCGAAGCGCAATAGTCGGCCCTCTAGGTACTGTCCACGCCCAATTGACTGGTGCGCCTGATCTCTTGATAAGCCAAATCGACCTTAAAGCTGTGAAAGATGCACGCACTGCTGTCCCAATCATCTAATATCGCCTCGCCTATTCTTACAGCCGTGCAGCCATCTATAAAAGGAAACACGGATACGCTAGCTTTCCTAAGCCATAGCCCGATCTCTACCTATTCATAAGTGGATAGGGAAAATAATCTGCACACAAAGGCCACCAAAACTGCTTTTAGAAAACATAATGGTTCCGCCATATTCCCGCACGAGATCAACCACGATAGAAAGACCTAAACCGCTTCCAGGTTTGCTTTCATCAAGTCGCTTACCGCGTTTTAAAGCGTGCTGACTTTGCACTTCATCAAGTCCAGGACCATCATCTTCAATACTGATTTGCAATTGTGCACCATCTGGCATAACCAGCTTATGGCAACGTACCACCACCTTTGTAGTACTCCATTTTGCTGCATTTTCAACAAGGTTGCCAACAATTTCCTGCAAATCTTCCTTTTCGCCTGCAAAGATCAGCAACTCTTTTGGAGCTTCTAAAGTAAAATTTTTGTCTAGGTAAAGTTTGCGCAGCACGCGCAAAAGCTGCTCCACAGCTGGCTGTACCTCGCTATGATAGATTACACTATCGCGTTGAGCAGCAATCTGGGCGCGTTGCAAATAGTGGTTAATCTGAGCTTGCATGATTTGGATTTGTTCTTTAAGTAAGGAAGCTTGTTCTCCCTTTAGCGTCTCAACAGCGTTTGCAACCACTGACAAAGGCGTCTTTAGAGAATGGGCTAGATTTCCCACTTGAGTACGATAACGCTCAACAATACGGCGATTATTATCAATCAGACCATTCATTTCACGTACCAGCGGCATCACCTCAATAGACAAGTCATGAGTGACATGGCTTGCACGCCCCACGCGGATATCATTCAACGTCTGGCGAATACGCTTCAAGGGTCGCAAACTAAAGAGTATAATACCGATATTGAGAAAAATACTAATCAAAGCAAAAATAAATAAAACATGCTCTAAGCGCTCTTTATATTTTTCTGCTTCGCGGCGCGCTTCATCAATATTGCCAATAATACGAAACCGTGCAACGCGATTTTGTTTACCCAAAGCTACATCAATTTCAATCACCTGCAAGAACTGGCCATAAGCGTGCAAGCGATAGGCACGAGAAAATTTTTCGTTAAAAGGGCTTTGGGCTTCACTAGGAGCACGCAGGCGTTTATTACGCAAAGAATCTGAAGTTAAGTGGCCACGTAAATGGCCTGAAAGCGCTGTGACCTCCCAATACCAACCCGAATCGGGATCAGAATAGCGGATGTCTCCCAGATCAGGAGCGCCTTGTAAGCGACCATCGGAGGTGACACTCACCGCGGAGATAAGGCTGTATAATTGGGTTTTTAAAATACGCTCAAGATTTTTCTCACTCGCCTGCCAATAAAACCACAGGCTAATGATTGAGAGGGCAAAAAAAATAATAATGTTCCAAATTGTCGATAAAATCACAACCCGCGCACTAAGCGAGCGCGTTAGAACCCGAGCGAAGCGGCGTATTTTTACTTTCAAACGGCTCGAAACTAAGCCCATTAACTTTTATCAATCCGCAAGCGATAGCCCATCCCACGTACAGTTTCTATACAATCCACCCCCAATTTTTTACGTAAACGCCCAATAAATACTTCAATAAGGTTAGAATCCCGATCAAAATCTTGATCATAAAGGTGCTCTGTTAAATCACTACGTGATATCACCTGCCTTGGATGATGCATAAGATAGGCTAAAAGCCGGAATTCATGAGAGGTAAGCTTAACGGGCATACCGCGCACAAACACTTCCGCCGTCTTCGTGTCTAACTGTAAGGGCCCACACACCAATACACTTGATGCATGACCCTTAGAGCGGCGGATCAAAGCGCGCAACCGCGCTAAAACTTCTTCCATATGAAAAGGCTTAACAACATAATCATCAGCCCCAGCATCAATTCCCGCCACCTTATCCGACCAGCGATCACGGGCAGTTAAAATTAATACAGGCATCGAATGACCATCGCGTCGCCAGCGTTCGACCACCTTGATTCCATCAAGGCGGGGTAAACCAATATCAAGAATCACCGCATCATAAGGTTCAGTATCACCTAAAAAATGAGCCTCTATCCCATCAAAAGCGCTGTCAACCACATAGCCTGCTCCCTGCACGGCTTCTCGCAATTGGCGGTTTAAGTCCTGATCATCTTCAACGATAAGAATACGCATCGCATCTCTTTAAATATAGCGCCGAAAGCGGCCGAGCTTTATGGATATCAATCTGCAGGCGCAGTAATCTCCATACGCCGCGGCTTTTCCCCATCGTGTGCAGGAATCAAAACTACAACTACACAAACGTTGCGGCCGCTTTGCATCTCAGGTGTAGAACGCGCCAGCTTACCGTTTTGTTGCCTTGCTACGCGTTTGCCAACTTCTGTGCAATCGGCAGCAAAAGCAATGGAAGAAAAGCAAAGACTGGTAAGTAGCGTGAAACAAAAAAAAATCTTCATCATGGTCACTATATAAATATTTATTCCTGAATGAACGCTGAATGTCCGTTTATAAAAACACCACTATCTATATAGTTGTAAAGGCAAAACATCAACTGTAAGAGCCTCTGCCTCAATAATCCACAAATCAGGATCAAAACGTAGCTCTTTTCCTAAATAAATATTAATTTCATCCTCTTCCTTTCGGATAAAGCGGGCAGTAAATAAGCGCTCACTGATATCTTGGCCGACTCCATAAGCGCTTTGAGGTGCAGGCGTATAAAGATTAAACAGATAATTTTGATCTCGATAAAGGATAAAAATAGCCCCCGCCGCCAATGCACCGCGGCGCACCAATGTAGCAAAACCGCCCGCCAGCCGTACCTGATGCAAAAAAGAAGCAACCCAAAACTCCGATGATAAGCGCATAAAGCCTCTTCACTCTCTTACTTGGTAGTATCTTACCGCTTTCCGCTACACTAGTCCCTCAGGATAAAAGACCGATTTCACGCATTTTATCCAAAACACTGGCCTGAACGCGCCCATCAACGGGTAAATTGAACATTTTCTGGAACCTACGAAGTGCTGTTTGTGTTGCTTCATCTTCTATACCGTTGAGCGAGACCGTCCTATCGCCAAAGGTTCTTAACCCTTGCTGTACGCGCACAATATCCGCGCGCCCTGCCTGTTTTTGTCCTTTTTGCACAATTACAGGTGCATAAGCATGAACACCGATTAATGTAGCAATCCTATCTTCTTTTACAGCAGAATCTGCACCGCTATAACCTGTGATTACCTTATAAAATCTCGCTATAGGGCGGTCTTCAAAAAAAAATTTACGGCAGTTTTCTTTTTGTAAAAAAAGTGCATTTAGCCCCACAAAACAAAAGCTCACCAACAACAACAAAAAACCACTCGTATAGATAGGACTTTTCCTTAAACGCCAGAAAACCCAGAGAAAAAGCCTAAAAACCATACTTAAAATCCAGCAAATAAGCCACCCCGCCCCCAGCATCGCTAGCCATAAATAAGAACGTTTTTTGATAGATTTTATCCGCTTGGGAGATGACATTTTTTTACGAATTGCAGTTTGCTTAGTCATGGGCTTAAATTGCATTCATCCTGAGAATTAGCAAACACACTGTAAAACAGGCGGGGCACCTTTAGCTTCTTGCTTCTTTCCCCCTTCATAAATGGGCACATAAATCATAGCCTGCGTTCCCCCTTCATCCCACGCCTGAAAAGCGTTATGCAAAGCAGCCGGATACTCCGACTGTTTAGCATGTAGCTCCACATACCCACCATATTGCGCCAACGATTGTTGCACTAAATAAAGCCCCAGCCCATAGCCTGATACTGTATGAGCACGAGCATTATCAGCGCGATAAAAAGGACGCTTTAAAATATCTGAACAATTCGAACCAAATCCAATCCCATCATCATCAACGATCAAAGTAGCCATACCGCCTTCTGTCTTCTTCACGCTAATCATAATGGTACCATTTTCATCAGTATATTTGATCGCATTCGATAAAATATTCAAAAAAACCTGCCGCAAAACCAACCCATCAATCGCACACATCATTCCTTGGTTTTCTGGCGAAAACAACACGCGCCGAGCGCCATGCAAGGGCCTGGTCAAAGCAATTATCTCTTCTATAATTTCTTCTACCAAAACGCCTTTATGCTCTAGATGCCCTCTCATTGTGACTTCTGCAGGAAGCAAAATACGATCAATCACCGATAACAAATGTTGACCCGCCTTCTGAATCATGGTGATCATCTCTCGGTGCTTAACAAGGTCATCAGCCTCTAATTGATGCGCCAAAAGGTCAGAAAAGCCTAAAAGTGCATTGAGCGGCGTACGCATTTCATGGGCTACGTAAACCGTAGATCCAGCCGACAACTGGTGATAATCACTTGCCGGCTCAATGCTTTCCAATTGTAAAGACAAGATAAAAGAACAATCAGCATGAGCTTTTCCTACCCATTCTTTTTCTGTAGATATCTGTTTCATTTCTTCTAGAGGCATCTTTTGCGCGTCTACGAAACTAATGCAACCATCCACAAACCTTTCTCCCCGCCCAGCGCTAAACCGAGTCCGCACAGATTGTGCTTCGCGCCCCTCACGCAGATCATTCAAAAACGATAAAAACGCGATACGATCATTAAGGTGGATATAATCAACTAGATACGTTCCTTGCCGCCAAACTCTATCCAGAGGGGTTAAAATTATGCCTCGACCATCCACCTTTATCAAAGTATCTACCATTTCTATTATATACCTACTGCTATATTCAAAATAAATCACTACTACCAGCACTTTGAAGTTAAGACTTTAATGAAAAGATAATACGCCTCAACTATCTGCCCCTTCCTGCTGGAATGGTTACCACTTTCTTGACACAACTTCGCTCATGCACCCACGCTAATGATTGAACAAGCTGTCCAAAAAAGCTATAAGAAAGGCAGCGCGGCTTTAGGGGGGGGAATATTAACCAATTTACGCAAAGCTTTACTGCACCTTTGAGGGTATGATTCATGTTTCGCCTCCTATTCAAATTAATTATTTTCTTTGCTATTATTTTCGCGCTTATCTCTTACTTTGTCCCCTTGCCCCCTGAAGATAATATCCGCTACCAAAATGAGCAAAACGCCCAACAAAAGAGCACCTTAGGGATTGTTAAAGACACAGCAGAAGATTTGGGTAGATTTTGCGACCGCAACTCGCAAACCTGCAACACTATCTCCTCCTTCTTTTCCTCCTTTTTCAAACGAGTAAAATGGGGAATAAAAGTTACCTATGACTATGTAAGCCAAAGCCTTTCCTATAGCCAACGCACCAATAAAACTGCATCACGCCCCCCCAGCTCGGATACGCAAAGCGGCTTATGGTGAATTATCTGAATCTTTCTCAGCCATGCGTAAAGCACAAAGAAAATCTATGCAGATAGATGCAGAAGCATCTCCTTATGAGAACAATTATGACAGATACGATTGAAGATATTATTGAGAGCTTTTCCTTATTAGATAGTTGGGAAGATCGTTATCGCTACATTATTGATTTAGGCCGTTCCCTGCCCCCCTTAGCATCAGAGGAAAAAGTCGAAGCTCATAAAATTTCAGGCTGTGTCAGCCAAGTGTGGCTTGTCGCTACCCGCGACCCAAGTCCAGACCAGCAATTGCATTTCAAAGGGGACTCTGATGCCCATATTGTGCGCGGCCTTGTGGCAATCCTCTTAGCATTTTATAACAATAAAACCGCCGTTGATATTTTAAGCGCTGATATAGAGGGGCTTTTTACTACTTTGAATTTACGCGAAAATCTTACCCCTCAACGAGCGAATGGGCTAAAATCTATGATCAGCCGTATCCAAGCAGAAGCCCATGCCGCGCTGAACAACCTAACATCCCCATGAGTGCAAACAACCATGTAGGTGCCTAACCCAAGCGGTAAAAGTGCCAAAACCTGCTTCTTCCTCCGCAAAAAATATTTTCCTGACATTAAGATTAACCTTGGTTAATTCCTTTAGAAAAGTCACATAATATTAAAATACAAACGCAATATTGCCCCCCTATTTTAAAAGAAAAGAACTTTAAAAACTCGCGATCAAGCAAGCAACGCAAAATGCCAAGCCAAAAAGACTTGAAGTCCCCTGCTTTCGCCCTATTCTATCATTACCTAGAGGAAATTAAATTAATTCACAATGGATCATTGACTAACTCTAGATACATTATTGACCGCCTTACCAAGCTCCGTTTCGTCTTTAGGAAAAGTAGCTCGTAAATGGATATAATAATATAACGATGGGTTGTGAGCCCATAATAGGAGAATATGATGAATGATGCAAGCGTTGGCTGGATTGCAGCCATCATTGTCGGTGGGCTCGCTGGTTGGGCCGCTCAAAGCTTTATGAATAGCAATACAGGCATATTGCTTAACATTATCTTAGGGATTGTAGGCGCCTCAGTAGCTAGCTTCCTACTGGGCTTTTTAGGTGTAAACTTTGCTGGCTGGCTAGGTTACCTAATTGCTGGTTTTATCGGAGCCTGTATCCTTATCTGGATCGGACGTCTCATCCGCCGTTGAACGCCCGCCAAACTAAAAAATAGTTAAGAAAAATCTGCTTTCTTGCAGATACAATCTCTTAGCGTATCTATATGGCTAGAATAACTAATAAAATAATTGCTCCCAAAACCAACAACCTTGGGGGCAATAGCAACACACATATCTGCATTGGTCGCAGACGCTAAGTATAATAGCCATAAAATAAACAGTTTAAAAACTAAAATAGTTGGAATGGCAGGTAATAATATGCCAACCACAAAAAATTATAAGCCTAATTTGAAAAGTAAATCATACAGCAATAAAACAACGTGGACAGATAAAGAATTATTTTTCCTGTCCAACGCAACACACACAGCGCTCAAATTTAATCAGGAGGCAAATACACGATCCTGTTATCATTATTTAACTAAAGGAAGCTATCCCTTTACAAGCTTTTTTAGCTTTTCGCGAATTATTGAACTAGCCAAAGAAAAATCAATCTTACCCATATAATTTTCCTTTAAAAAAGCCATAACCTTCCCTATATCGCGCAGCCCATCAGGCTTTACCTCTCCAACAGCCTTAGCTATGCAGTGTTGTGTTTCCTCTTCACTCAATAGACACGGTAAAAAACCACGAATAATCGCCACTTCATTCAACTCGCTGGCCGCAAGTTCTGATCGCCCGCCCTCTTGATAAAGCCGCGCCGAATCTTCACGTTGTTTTACCATCCGCACCAGAATAGCTTGTAACTGCTTATCATCTACTGGGGGTTTCCCTTGACCTTGATTGAGTATATCGCGATCTTTGATCGCGGCATTAATTAAACGAAGCGTCGCAAGGCGGTCTTTATCTTGCTCTTTCATTGCACTTTTTAAAGCACGATTGATTTCATCACGAAGCATAATATTCCTAAACAATTGAATAAGGGCCAAAGCATACGGTCACCCCCGCCCCTCTATACCCCTTCACAACGCTAAAACCAAGGTTTGGACTCACATTACGCCCCTTTATTAACAATGAAATAGTGCAATTGGGCTTTGACTAGCACACCCAATAAGCTTATAGCTTAAGCCTTAGCGAAACATTGCCAAGCTACAAAGGAAAACATTCTCCCGGGCATACGCAACCATGATTAACCGCTAGTGATAAAGAAATCCCATGTCCATGATTCCCGCTTCTACTCCTGCTGTTTGGCAAAAAGAAACACATACCGCCCTTTTGCTTCTTGAAGACGGCACGCTCATTAAGGGTAAGGGCTTCGGTGCTGAGGGAAGCGTTGCTGCTGAGATTTGCTTTAATACGGCACTGACAGGCTATCAAGAAATTCTCACTGACCCCTCTTATAAAGGACAGATTGTCACCTTTACCTTTCCCCATATCGGTAATGTAGGCGTGAATCGTGAAGATAGAGAAGATCTAAACCAAAAAGGCGCGGTGGGGGTCGTTTTACGTGCTGACATCCCGCCGCCCTCTAATTATCGAGCGGAAGAAAATCTAAACCAATGGTTGGTTGAACATGAGATCATCGCCCTTGCAGGTGTGGATACTCGCGCTCTTACCGCGCTTATTCGCGAGAGAGGATCGCTCAATTGTGTAATCGCCCACCATAAGGAAGGTAAATTTGACCTTCCAGCACTCAAGTCTCAGCTTGCACTATGGACGGGTCTCGAAGGCCAAGAACTTGCCCAAACAGTTAGCTCTAAAGCTCCACAGCCGTGGGGAGAGACTCCCTGGATTTGGAATACAGGCTATAGCCGCATAGATTCTGTGCATTCTGCATTTAATATGCATATCGTGGTTATGGACTATGGTGTCAAACGTAACATTTTGCGCCTATTAGCAGAATCGAAAGCACGAATCACAATTTTGCCCGCAAAAACCGACGCTGATGCTATTTTAGCGCTTAAACCCGATGGTGTTTTTCTTTCCAACGGGCCAGGAGACCCAACCGCTACAGCAGCTTACGCCATGGCCACCGTCCAAAAACTCCTTGAGGTAAATATCCCCCTTTTTGGTATCTGCTTAGGCCATCAAATCCTTGGCTTAAGCTTAGGCGCCAAGACCATGAAAATGCACCAAGGGCATCATGGCGCCAATCATCCCGTAAAAGACTTAAATACTGGTAAGGTTGAAATTGTCTCTATGAACCATGGCTTTGCAATTGACCGCATGACTTTACCCGCTCATGTTGAAGAAACCCATATATCTCTCTTTGATGGTAGTAATTGCGGCTTGAATATAAAGGATAAGCCTGCTTTTTCAGTACAATACCACCCTGAAGCATCACCTGGCCCACAAGATAGCCACTACCTATTTCAACGCTTCTTCACCCTTATTGAACAGCACAAAAAATAAACCCGCATCTTTTATATCCTCTATCAAACGCTATTTCCTTGCACTAGCCCTATAAGGTTTGAGTTTTTTAGGGAAAATACGCACTTTGAATGCAAAAATTAAAAGAGTAAGTATGACAAAAATCAAGGCCGCTATAAACGGGACTGCAGGAAAATAAAAAGGTGCGGTAGCGCTTGTAAACTTTTCAAAAAGAAACGTATACAAAAGCGGTGCTAATACGCTGGTAATAGACATAATAGAAGAAAAAGCACCTTGCAGCTCTCCTTGGGCATTGGGCGGTACTTGTCCAGCTGCAATAGCCCGTATGGAAGCCATGCCAAGCGTTTCTGGCATAGTAAAGAAATAAACCAAAAAAACCATCCAGCCCTGAATAGCAAATGTATACCCAACGAGGGCAAACACAGAAAAAATAAGCCCCACCATCGTGATGCGCCAATCGCTCCAGCGTTTGGTCAAAAAGGGTAAGAGAACCCCCATCACAAAAATTTCACCTGTTCCAAAAATAGCATAAGAAAGACCGATAGCACTTTCACTCCAATCATAGCGCGCTTTAGCTACAAAAGTCCAAGACGAAGGCCAAACATTCACATAAAGCCAATACACAAAAAAAGCTACAGCCACCCATAAAACATTAGGATATTTTTGCAATTGCACAATACTACCAAAAGGGTTGGCACGCTTAATATTAAAACGGCGGCGGTGGCGTTTTGACAAAGTTTCAGGTAACATAATCCAAGCAAAAACAAAGTTGATAAAGGATAAAAGTGCGGCCACATAAAATGGCAAACGCGGACTATAACTACCCAAAAAACCGCCAAGGGCAGGTCCAAAAATAAACCCTACTCCAAAAGCCATACCAATCAGCCCAAAATTGCGTGTGCGCGTTTGGTCATTTGAGATATCAGCGATATAGGCTGCACAGGTTGCGTGACTCGCGCCGCTAACCCCCGATAAAATGCGCCCGACAAATAGAATAGGATAACTCCAAGCAAATGCGCAAATAAGGTTGTCAATCGCCAAAGTAATAATGGAAGTAAGCAAAATTGGACGCCGGCCAAAGCGATCTGACAAACCACCGATTATCGGTGCAAACAAAAATTGCATCAAAGCATAAACCATAAGCAATAAACCGCCATCAATAGCAGATTTACTCAAATTGTCGCCGGTCAACTCTCCTAGAAATCGAGGTAACACTGGAATAATCAGCGTAATACCAATAACATCAATCAAAAGCGTGATAAAAACTAATATAAGACCGCGCCGCGCAAAACCGGCGTCTCTTTGAATTTTCATAACACACCCTATGTGTAAATGGAAACTTAGCTAATTTTGCTACTAACAAGCCTATTTATAAAAAGCTTCAGCATAAGGCAACTAAAACTAAAGAGCAATCATCTCATACAAATAGCAATACATGCCCTCTCGTGAACCACATACAACACCCTCTTTAATAAATTTCAATCCTCACGTTAGGCCGCTAGCTTTTCAAGTCAGCAATATTTTTTAATGGAAATGTATTTTTAGGGGTGACGATCGGCATCACATATCTTATAAAACCAGCTTAGCCTTAAAATTTAATAAATCCGGCGGCCACCCGCGCGGGTCTTTGCTATAGGGATGTGCCATGCCAAAACGCGCAGATATCAAGTCTATTCTCATTATCGGCGCGGGCCCTATCGTCATTGGCCAAGCGTGTGAGTTTGACTATTCAGGCACGCAGGCATGTAAAGCCCTCAAAGAAGAAGGCTATCGAATCATTTTGGTAAATTCCAACCCCGCTACCATTATGACTGACCCTGATCTTGCCGACGCTACTTATATAGAACCTATCACCCCCGAGATTGTGGCTAAAATTATCGCTGCCGAGCGCCCTGATGCACTTTTGCCCACCATGGGCGGGCAAACTGCCCTTAACGTTGCGCTCTCTCTCAAGCGCATGGGTGTATTGGATCACTATCAAGTAGAAATGATCGGTGCTGATGCCCAAGCTATTGACAAAGCTGAAGACCGCGCCCTTTTCCGCGAAGCCATGATGAAAATTGGCCTCGAAACACCGCGGTCACAATTGGCCAACGCTAGCGAAATCAAGGAAGAAGACCGGCAAACCTACGACAAAAAGCGCAACCAAATCAAAGCTACGCTAACAGAACGGGATCAAAAATTGGCTCTTGAAGAGCTGGAGAACTGTTGGCGGCAAGGCGAAGCAACACGCAAACATCGCTATACGGCTCACGCTATGGCGAAAGCGGTTCAAGCTTTGG
Organism: Bartonella sp. DGB2; assembly: GCF_046843095.1. Lineage (GTDB taxonomy): Bacteria > Pseudomonadota > Alphaproteobacteria > Rhizobiales > Rhizobiaceae > Bartonella. Next base: position 1,224,276 of record NZ_CP177325.1, on the reverse strand, counting down.
ATTATGTGGGGCTCCCTGCCATTATCCGCCCTTCTTTCACTCTAGGTGGAACAGGCGGTGGTATTGCGTATAACCAAGATGAATTTTTTAAGATTGTTGCAAGTGGCCTTGATGCATCTCCTACTACAGAAGTACTAATTGAAGAGAGTGTCTTAGGCTGGAAAGAATATGAAATGGAGGTAGTTCGCGATAAAAATGATAATTGTATTATCGTTTGCTCCATAGAAAATATCGACCCAATGGGAGTACACACGGGGGATTCCATCACCGTTGCACCCGCTCTTACATTAACCGATAAAGAATACCAAATTATGCGCAACGCTTCAATTGCGGTTTTGCGTGAAATTGGCGTTGAAACTGGCGGATCCAATGTGCAGTTTGCTGTCAATCCTGAAAATGGCCGCTTAATTGTGATTGAAATGAATCCTCGTGTTTCACGTTCTTCTGCCTTAGCCTCAAAAGCAACTGGCTTTCCTATCGCTAAAATTGCCGCAAAACTAGCAGTGGGGTATACGCTAGATGAACTTAAAAATGACATTACTGGTGGAACAACGCCTGCTTCTTTTGAACCATCCATTGACTATGTCGTTACCAAAATACCCCGCTTTGCTTTTGAAAAATTTCCTAACACCCCTCCGTTTCTGACCACTGCTATGAAATCAGTAGGAGAAGTAATGGCCATTGGCCGCACTTTCCAAGAATCTTTACAAAAAGCTCTTCGTAGCTTGGAAACGGGATTAACAGGGCTTGATGAGATTACCATCCCCGAACATGCAGAAGGCGATGAGGAAAATGCTTTGCGCGCCGCCCTAAGCACTCCAACTCCTGACCGGTTGCGTTATGTCGCCCAAGCCATGCGGCAGGGCATGACTATTGAAGAAATTCATCAAATCTGCAAAATTGACCTTTGGTTCTTACAACAAATCTCTGATATAATCGCAACAGAAACCCGCCTTAAGGTTCATGGATTGCCTCAAGACGCGCAAAACCTGCGTAAACTGAAATCCATGGGCTTCTCTGACGCACGCCTTGCAAGTCTCACCAAGCAAACACCAGAAATGGTAGAAGACTTGCGCCATGAACTCAATGTAAGACCCGTCTTTAAACGGATTGATAGCTGTGCAGCAGAATTTGCTTCCCCTACCGCCTATATGTATTCAAGCTATGAGCCGCCCTTTGCTGGAGCTCCCGCATGCGAGGCTATGATTTCTGATCGCAAAAAGGTAGTGGTTTTAGGAGGCGGACCGAATCGCATCGGCCAAGGTATTGAATTTGATTATTGCTGTTGCCATGCCGCTTTTGCCCTACAAGACGCGGGGATAGAAGCAATTATGATCAATTGCAACCCCGAGACAGTTTCTACAGATTATGATACCTCTGATCGGTTATATTTTGAGCCACTAACGGCTGAAGATGTTTTAGAAATCTTAAAAAAAGAGCAAGAAAAAGGTGAAGTGCTGGGGGTAATTGTCCAATTTGGCGGCCAAACACCGCTTAAATTGGCACATGCTTTGGAACAAGCTGGCATCCCCATTCTAGGCACCTCCCCCGATGCGATTGATTTAGCAGAAGATCGCGATCGTTTCCAAAAGCTACTTATAAAAGCTGGGCTTACCCAGCCTAAAAATGGTATTGCTTATTCAGTAGAGCAAGCACGACTGGTGGCTAGCGATCTTGGGTTCCCTTTAGTGGTGCGCCCTTCTTATGTTTTGGGTGGTCGCGCTATGCAGATCATCCGCAATGAGCGAGCCTTGCAAACCTATTTACTCGACATTGTGCCTGAGCTTGTTCCCGAAGAAATCAAAGCGCGCTATCCCACCGACAAAACTGGGCAAATTAATACGCTATTGGGAAAAAACCCCTTACTATTTGATACTTACCTTACGAATGCGATTGAGGTTGATGTTGATTGCTTGTGCGACGGAGAAGAAACATGGATCGCCGGCATTATGGAGCATATAGAAGAAGCTGGTATTCATTCAGGCGATTCAGCTTGTTCATTACCAGCTAATACATTAAGCCCCTCTATCAGCGCTGAGCTCTCCCGCCAAACTAGGATTTTAGCAAAAGCTTTAAATGTAGGCGGTTTGATGAATGTGCAATATGCTATTAAAGATGGGGTGATTTATGTCCTTGAAGTAAATCCGCGCGCGTCGCGTACAGTGCCCTTTGTTGCCAAAGCCATTGGCCGGCCTATCGCTAAAATGGCTACACGAATCATAGCAGGAGCGCGCTTAAACGAAGCTTTGACAGCCTATGGTGGCCAGATAGATCCTACAGAAAGGTCCCATATAGCTGTTAAAGAAGCTGTATTCCCTTTTGCGCGCTTTTCAAACACTGATACTTTATTAGGCCCCGAAATGCGCTCAACAGGCGAGGTTATGGGCATCGACTATAATTTTGCTACAGCCTTTGCAAAAGCCCAATTAGGCGCGGGCGTTGATCTGCCCCGCCAAGGCACAGTGTTTGTTTCTGTACGCGATGAAGATAAAGCACGTGTCCTCACCCCTGTCAGACGCTTAGCCGCCTTGGGATTTGAAGTTATGGCTACAAGCGGTACACAAAAATTTTTATCAGAAAATGGTATAGATGCCTACACGATCAAAAAGGTAATGGAAGGTCACCCCCACATTGAAGATGCGATTCGTAACCGTCAGGTACAGCTTATCTTTAATACAACCGATACGCCAAGCGCTATCGCCGATTCTAAATCCCTACGTCGAGCTGCTTTAATGCAAAAACTACCTTACTATACCACTATTGCTGGTGCCGAGGCAGCGGCCGAGGCCATTAACGCTTTATGCATCAATGACTTGTCGATACGACCTCTGCAAAGCTATTTAGGGTAAGCCCCTCCAAAAAGGCTAAATATCCGAGCTCAAAAATACAAAAAACCCATTACTATCGTTAAGTATATTTACTCCGATAGTAATGGGTTTTAAAACTAAGATAACATACTAACTTATCGCATTGCGAAACTTAAGCAGGATCTTATCTTTACAGATTAAATAGCAACAAGGTTGCCCGCAGCTGATTTACCAGAACGGCGGTCTTGCAAAACCTCATAAGATATTTTTTGGCCTTCATTCAAGCTGTTCAAACCAGAACGCTCAACAGCAGAAATGTGAACAAACACATCCGCACCACCATCATCAGGTTGAATAAAGCCGAAACCTTTTGTTGCGTTAAACCATTTAACTGTTCCTGTAGACATAGAAACTCCTAGGTAGTAATAAAATAAACGGGCTAAAATAGCCCACGGCGTAGATCGAAATTAGGAAAGGGGAGTTTCGTATAAAGTGCTTGTCACACAGAAAGTCGCGCAACCGAAAATTCGATAACTTCACTTTAAACATTTTTATCATAAAAATGCAAGCCCAATTTTTGAACCAACCGCTAAAAAAACGCCCGCTCTTACTTCACTTATACTATGGCTTAGTCTATATTAAAATTGTCCTAATAAGATACAGATTGTTGCATTCCTAATTTCAGAGATATAGAATGATCAAAAAAAATATTTTTACTCTTATGGCTTTGATTAGCCTGTGTACTGTGCAAGCTGCGGCCGAGCCTACAAAATACCCTTTTACAATCGAAAATTGCGGCCATAGCCTGCGCTTTGCCAAGTCCCCAAAACGTGTAGTATCCATTGGCCAAAATGAAACAGAAACTTTATATTATTTAGGACTTGGCGATAAAGTGAAGGCCACAGCTTTCTGGTTCACCCCGCCTTTACCGCAATTTGTTGCCCTCAATGCAAAAATCCCTCAAATCTCGCGCAATTCCCCAAGTTTTGAATCCGTTATACACTATCAGCCTGATTTTGTGACGAATCAATATGAAACAGTCATAGGAGAAGGCCATGGAGCTACCGGAACCTATGACCAATTCAACGCTTTTCACATCCCTGTTTACACAAACCCCAGCATATGCCGTGCTCGCCTAGCAATGGATCGTAGTATAAAAGCCCATAAACAAAATGCTTTTTCTATGAAAGATATTTATCAAGAAGTATCAGATCTTGCTGCCATCTTTAACGTCAATGAACGTGGCGTTGAACTGATAAAAAATATGCAAGCACGCGAAGACAAATTGCGCGCCATAGCCAAAAACTGGCCAAAAGGTGAAATCTCAGCCTTTGTGTGGTATTCAAGCACCGTAGCAAAGCTGGAACCTACAGTCGCTGGTAGAACCAGTTCACCTCAATATATATTTGATATATTGGGCATTAAAAATATCATTACTGTTGATCAGGACTGGCCGACCGCCAGCTGGGAATATATTGCTAAGCAAAACCCTACCCTTATCATTCTCGCTGACACATCCGTACTCAAGCGCCCGTTTAATAAGGTGGAAGATAAATTAACTTACCTCCATACAGATCCAGTAGCTAAGACGATGGATGCTGTTGTCAATAATCGCATACTTATCATGGATTCTCAAGCGCTCAGCAATAGTATCCGCACTTTAGATGGGCTTGAAACCATTGCAAACACTCTTATCAAAATGAAGCTTGTTCCCACGCCATAACCCTAAAAGGAAAACACTTAGCTAATATTGGAAAGAAGATCTACAGAAATCGCTTTTCTTTCCAAAATTAGCTGAATAATATGGGGGAAACTAAAATTGCTCATCATTTTTTCAAATACAACCGAGCTAGTATTTCCACCCACTTAAACCTATGACCAAATATTGATATAAATTACCTAAACCGTATCGCCAGCACTATGTAAAAATTAGCAGTAAAAAGAAAAATAACTCCATGCTCCGCCCTTTGTTTTTTACCATTCTCTCCTTTGTACTCATTCTGACTGCCATTTGTTTGGGTGCAGCTATCGGGGAAGCTACCATTCCTATGATAACGGTAGTTAAAACTTTTACCAACCACCTTTTTAATACTAACTTTCCTCTTGATTATATAGACGAAGGGATTATTTGGAATTACCGCCTTAATCGCGCTATCGTGGGTGCATGTTGTGGAGCGAGTTTAGCGATGTGCGGGGTTATTTTGCAATCACTTTTACGCAATGCCTTGGCAGATCCTTATATATTGGGAATATCAGCAGGCGCTTCTACAGGAGCTGTCTCTGTCGCTATTTGGGGCTTAGGTAGCGGAGCAATTTCCATGTCTACAGGGGCTTTTGGTGGTGCGCTTTTAGCTTTTACTTTGGTTGCCCTTCTCTCGCTCAGAGCTGGCACCACCTCCGCCGCCATTATTTTATCAGGGGTGGCGGGCGCCCAACTTTTCAATGCTCTTACCTCCTTTATCGTAACAAAATGGGCCGATGCTGAGGCGACCCGCGGGATTATGTTTTGGTTATTAGGAAATTTTTCTGGCGTCCGCTGGCCGCATGTTTCAATAGCTCTGCCGGCCACCATATTAGGCTTTTTCCTGTGCATGATTCATGCTCGAGCGCTAGATGCCTTCACCTTTGGCACGCGATCGGCCGCCTCATTGGGTATTTCAGTACCTAGAGTTTATATTACATTGATCGGAGTTACCGCCCTTCTTATTGCTATAATGGTTTCAATTGTGGGCTCTATTGGCTTTGTTGGGCTTGTTATTCCGCACGCGGCGCGTTTTATCGTAGGGGTACGTCATAGTGCTTTGCTCCCCGCTTCCGCAGTTATTGGCGCTATATTTATGATTTTTTGTGACATTGTCTCTCGCATTATTGTAGGTGGCCAAGTTTTACCCATTGGAGTAATTACTGCACTGATTGGTGCCCCCGCTTTTGCCCTGATCCTTATCCAAAAAAGAGCAGGCCGCCCATGATAAAAGTTGAGAATTTATGCTGGAACGCCGGAGGGAAGGCCATTGTAAACAACGTATCTTTTAGCGTCAAAAGAGGCGAATTTTTGGGTCTCGTTGGACCGAATGGCTGCGGTAAAACCTCAACTATGGCACTGCTTGCAGGACTAAATCTACCGCATAGGGGCAATGTATATTTAAAAGGACAGCCGCTCAAATCCTATAATCGCCGCCAAATCGCTTGTCATATTGGTTTTGTTGAACAGCACGCCGATACAAGCGATAATATCACCGTTCGCCAAGCAGTAGAACTAGGACGTACGCCGCATTTATCAGCCTTCTCACCCTTCGCACAACCCGATGAAGCGGTGGTAAACAACGCGCTTTCCAAGGTCAATATGACTGCGCTAGCAGACCGCGCTTGGAATACTCTCTCAGGAGGCGAAAAACAAAGGATTCATTTCGCCCGAGCCCTTGCCCAAGAGCCCAGTATTATGCTGCTTGATGAGCCCACAAATCATCTTGACATTCAGCACCAATTGCATCTGTTAGACTTGGTTCGTCAACAAAATTTAACTGTTGTAGCCGCCCTTCATGACCTGAATCACGCAGCGCAATTCTGTGACCGTATAATGATGATGAAACAAGGGCAATTAGTAGCAATTGGGAGCCCTAAGGACGTATTAACAACCCAGCGTATTGCTGATGTTTTTCATGTATGTGCCCAAGTCAATGAAGACGAAGACGGGGGCTTGCACATCCGATTCCGCCCTCACAAGTTGGATACACACTAAGAAAATTATTTTTTGGCTTTTGCTTAGAAGGCTTAACAAAACACTACTTTCATACCTTGCGCACGCCTAGAAAAGCACTTATCCTATAAACGTACATCCTAGGCTTATCTGTATAATATCCACAACCCACCCACCGAAATAGGAGTTGGAATTATGGCTTTTATTGCCAATACCTTGGCCCGTATAAAACCCTCAGCCACTATTGCCGCAGCGCAAAAAGCGCGTGAACTCAAAGCTGCTGGACGCGATGTGATTTCGCTTACCGCTGGTGAGCCCGATTTTGATACGCCAGAAAATATCAAAGACGCCGCCATTAAGGCTTTGGCTGCAGGGCAGACGAAATACACCCCCGTGGCTGGAATTCCTGAACTACGGCAAGCTATTTGTGCAAAGTTCAAACGCGAAAACGGCCTCACTTACCAACCTAACCAGATTATCGTCGGGACAGGTGGTAAGCAAGTGCTTTTCAACGCTCTTATGGCTACTCTCAACCCTGGCGATGAAGTCATTATCCCCGCCCCCTATTGGGTAAGCTACCCCGAAATGGTTTCAATAAATAGCGGGGTGCCTGTATTTGTGCAAACCAAAGCTGAAAACGCCTATAAATTGCAACCGGAAGATCTAGAAGCCGCCATTACCTCGAAAACCAAATGGTTTATCTTCAATTCTCCTTCAAACCCTTCTGGTGCGACCTATAGCCACGCCGAATTAAAAAAACTTACCAATACTCTGCTCAAATACCCCGATGTTCATATCCTGACCGATGATATTTATGAACATCTTTATTATGGGAATGAAGCCTTTGTAACTCCAGCCCAAATAGAGCCCCAGCTTTATGAACGTACCCTGACTATGAATGGCGTTTCAAAAGCCTATGCTATGACAGGATGGCGCATTGGCTATGCGGGCGGCCCTGTAGAATTGATCAAAGCTATGGATACTCTTCAAAGTCAGCAAACTTCAGGTGCTTGTTCTATTGCCCAATGGGCAGCGGTAGAAGCTTTGAATGGACCTCAAGATTTTATCGCCAACAACAAAGCGGTGTTCCAAGCGAGACGCGATCTTGTAATTTCTATGCTTAACCAAGCAACAGGGCTTTATTGTCCAACACCAGAAGGCGCCTTTTATGTTTACCCATCTTGCGCTGCTCTTTTAGGTAAAAAGACCCAAACCGGTAAACTTATCCGCAATGACGAAGACTTTGTCACTGCGCTTCTTGAAGAGGAAGCCGTGGCGGTGGTTCATGGTTCTACCTTTGGTGTGGACGGGACTTTCCGTATTTCCTATGCAACATCCAACGCCCTTATAGAAGAAGCATGCCGCCGCATCCAACGGTTCTGTGCTAGCCTCATAAATTAATAGCTATAGGCGGCGATAGCTCACGCCGCCTTAAAGACCTTCCTCTTGTAAAAATGCCCTGAAAGCAGATCTAACTGCTTGTCCGTAATGTCTTATTTGGCATATAATTCGCTCAAGATCGGGAAGCCCCGTTACCTTTTGCAATACATGCGCCAAATGGTGTGGCATACGCTCAGGGTTGAAATCACTCTCCAAGCAGAGCTGTACAATTTGGCTAAGATTTGTATAGAACTCATAAGCCTCACCTAAAAGAGAAAAATCTACTACGCTTTGATGCGCAAAGAATCTACCGTCATTACATGCAGTATTTTCAGGTAACTGTAGCGTAAAATGACCTTCCAAAGCTTGAAAAATTTCACCTGTCGTCGCTCCGATATTAAAAGGCACTTGCTGCTTTAAGACAGATAATTGTGCAATAAATTCAAGATCCACCAAACCACCAGAAATGTTTTTCAAATCCCATAAGTTTTTTGCAGGTTTTTCTTTTTCCATAAGTATGCGCATCTCGCTCACTTCGCGAGCAAGCAACTGCCTTTGCCGCGGCATGTCAATAATATCCTTAATCTCAATAGCTAAGCTTGCACATAAAACCTCATCGCCAGCAATGGGGCGGGCTCTTGTTAGAGCTAAATGTTCCCAGACCCATGCTTCATTTTTTTGATATTTTACAAAAGTAGCTAAAGGCACGGCTAAGGGGCCCTTTTTGCCAGAAGGACGCAAGCGCATATCTACTTCATAAAGCACCCCTTCACTAGTAGGAGCCGAAAGAGCAGAAACTAACCTTTGCGTCAGACGCGTATAATATTGCGATGGGTAAAGCCGTTTTGCGCCATCAGACATTTCTGCATCGTCATCATGAGTGTAGATCAAGATAAGATCAAGGTCTGAACTGGCGCTTAGTTCAAAACTGCCCAATTTCCCCATACCAAGAAGGGCGATACGCCCTCCTTTCAGATGACCATACTGTTTAGTAAACTCTGTAATAACCAAAGGAAGAGTGCGGTTAAGCATGAGATCAGCAAGATCGCTAAAGGCACGTGCGGCGCGTGCGCCGTCAATGATGCCATTAAGCAAACGAACTCCAATCAAAAAACGCTGTTCATCAGCAAAAATTCGCAAAAGATCAAGGCTTTCTTCATAGCCACGCGCAGGCGCAAGAAAATGCTCTAAACGCTCATTTAGATAGGACTTGCTAGGCAAACAAGAGAAGAGGCTTGGATCAAGCATACCATCAAATATATGCGGCTTACGGGTGATAATTGCCGCCAAACGTGGTGCTGCACCCATAATCAATACCAGCATATCCAACAGAGCAGGATTGGATTGTAGCAAACCGAACAATTGAATACCTGCAGGAAGACCTGAAAGAAATGCATCGAAGCGCAAAAGTGCCATATCAGCAGAAGAAGTAGATGCCAAAGCGCTTAAAAGTAAAGGCATAAGTTCGGTCAGGCGTTCACGCGCCTCAACCGATTGGGTAGCCTTATAACGCCCAAAATGCCAACCCCGAATGATACGACACATATCGCTAGGGCGCTCAAACCCCAATTTTCGCAAAGTTTCTAGCGTTTCTGGGTCATCTGCCTCCCCAGTAAAGACCAAGTTGCCAACTTCAAGTCCCAAATCCTTTTCTTGAGCAAACAGTGCCTCATAATAATGTTCTACCATTTGCAAATTAGCCAAAAGAGTAGTGCTAAAGCTAACCGCATCTTTATACCCCATCATCCGTGCTACACGGTCGAAATCCTCATCATTTTCTGGTAAAATATGAGTTTGCGCGTCATAAAGCATTTGAATACGATGTTCAACATCACGCAAAAAACTATAAATACGGATAAGATCTTCGCGGCTCTTCTCATCAATCCAACTTAAAGCACATAAAGCGCCTAACATTTCTATCGTGCTGCGCCCCCGTAAAGCAGCAAAACGGCCGCCGGCAATTAACTGTTGCGTTTGAACAAAAAACTCAATCTCACGAATACCGCCGCGGCCTAATTTAATATTATGACCGGAAACCGTAATCGTCCCATGGCCCTTGTGGGTATGGATTTGCCGCTTAATCGAATGGATATCTTTAATTGATGCATAATCGAGATATTTTCTCCAGATAAAGGGGGATAGCTCGTCCAAAAATCGCACCCCCGCCGCAATATCACCAGCTACAGGACGTGCTTTAATAAGAGCCGCGCGCTCCCAATTTTGACCACGTCCCTCATAATAGCGCAAAGCCATCCCCATAGGCAAAGCCAACGGTGTAGCGCTTGGATCGGGCCGTAAGCGCAAATCAAGGCGAAACACATAGCCATCTTCAGTACGCTCTTGCAAAATGCGTGTAAGACGCCGCAGCAATTTAGCAAAGAAATTAAGGCTCTCAAAAGGCGCTCCGATATGGGGTGAAGTTTCATCAATCAACGCGATCAAGTCAATATCAGATGAATAGTTGAGCTCATAAGCGCCCAATTTTCCCATTGCCAATAAAACCAAGCCGCATTGCTCTTCCGGCCGATTTTCGTCTAATAAGCAGATCTTACCAGCTTTATGTGCTTCCCTTAGCAAAAAACTTAAAGCAGTTGAAAGGCAAGCTTCAGCCAAGCGAGTAAGCCAATGGCATGAAGCGACCATATCAAAAGCCCCGCCCAAATCCGCCAAAGCAATAAGGCACTGCGCTTCCTGCTTTTTCTGACGCAAAAAACGCATCAATCCCGCTTCATAAAGCGTTTCTTGATGTGGATAGGTCGAAATTTCATCAAGCAAAACTGCAAGGCGCGCTCCCACCCCCTCGCTCAATAAAGGCATAAGGTAATGAGGATTTTTATAAAAAGCAGATCGCAAAAAAGGCGAAAGCCCCATTACCGTCCCAAGAAATGCCGTACCGGCGCTTGGAGTTTCTAGAAAAGCTCCCAAAGCAGTCAAGCCTTCAGTACGAGCCTTTAAAGCCAAATCATGGAGTAAGCTAGAGTCGCTTTCATTGTGGGGAAAGAGAAAACGTAGATCTTGATATAAAAAGCCATGTTTCATGCGCTTAGTGTAAAGGAGATTCTGCCAAATGCAATCATTCGCTAGCCGCTAGCTTAAACACCCGCTTTAATACACGGAAAAGCCAAAACTGCACGCAAACCCGGCTGTGCATCTTCAAGAATAAGCGTTCCATGATGCAATTTCATTACCGCTTTAGCTAGGCTTAAACCGATACCAAAGCCAGGCTTAGTGCGGCTAGTCTCCAAGCGTACAAAACGTTCTGTTACCTTTTCGCACTGATCCTGTGCAATGCCAACGCCCTTATCACACACAACAAGGCGGACATAATTTTCATCCTGCTCCATAGAAAGTGTCACTCGAGGTGCCGTCCCCTGATCACACCCATATTTAATTGCATTATCTATGAGATTAAACATAGATTGCGCTACCAATTCACGGTTCACAGGCAAGCTATAATCAAAACACGCCTCTAATATCAGCTCCACGCCCATTTCTTCGGCAACAGGCTCATAAATTTCAGCGGCATCTTCGAGCAATTCTTTTAAATTATGCTCTGCAAATTCAGTGCCCGTAGGGCCAGCTTCAATATAAGAAATCGTCAATATCGCATTAAAAATACGAATAAGCTGATCCGATTCAGTAATAATACCTTCAAGTCCTTGGCGATAGGCTTCATAATTTTTTTCACTCATCAACATTTCTTCAGCGCGGTTGCGCAAACGAGTGAGCGGAGTTTTGAGGTCATGGGCAATATTATCAGAGACTTGCTTCAGACCCACATTCAACTCTTCAATTCTGTCAAGCATAATATTCAAATTCATAGCAAGACGATCAAACTCATCGCCCGCACCAGAAACAGGCAAGCGACCGCTTAAATCACCCGCCATGATTCGTTTAGATGCTTCATTCACCCGGTTAATACTTTCCAAGGCGCGCCTGCCAATAAACAGCCAAATCAACAAAGCACCCCCGCCCATAACCGCAAAAGCAATGAGCATTGCTTTACGGATAATACCTATAAATTTTACAGGCTCCCCCAAATCGCGGCCCACCAATAATTTCATACCATTTGGCAAATTTACTAAAGCCGCGACCGCTCGGTGTTTACCACTTTGCTCTGTATCACCAAAGCGCGTGTAATAAAAGGAGTCTGCCAAGATATTCCCTCCCTTTAGTACACCGGGCGCAATACTAGCCACATTACCTGTCAAAACCCGTCCGAATGGATCAGTAATCAAATATAAAAAAGCGCCCGGTTGGCGCGCCCTTCGGTCAATTACTTGCACCAAAAGCGCCAAACCACCGTCTTGATAAGTATGCTGAATATTGGCCAATTCTTCACGTAACGATTCTTGGGTTTGCTCTGTGACCATAGAAACAGAAAGCGACACCATATAAAAAGATAGCCCAGCCGCCACAAGACAAAACAACAAGATATAAAGCGCTGATAAACGCACCGCCGTAGTTTTTAAAAGAGCACTGAACCTATTCATTGCGGCTTTTCAACAGCCTTTAACATATAGCCCGCCCCACGTATTGTATGAAGAATAGGCGCTTGAAAATTCTTCTCTATCTTACCGCGCAGTCGGGAAATATGCACATCAATCACATTCGTTTGTGGATCAAAATGATAATCCCAAACATTTTCTAATAACATAGTACGGGTAACTACCTGCCCTGCATGGCGCATTAAATATTCAAGCAAATGAAACTCGCGCGGCTGTAGAGAGATCACCTGATGGCCACGCCTAACAATATGGGCAAGGCGATCAAGCTCTAAGTCGCCCACGCGGTAAAAAGTTTCGGCCTCACGCGGATTTTTACGGCGCTGTAATACCTCTATTCGAGCCAAAAGTTCTGAAAAAGCATAAGGCTTGGTGAGGTAATCATCGCCGCCTGCACGCAAGCCAGTAACGCGATCATCCACCTGCCCCAAAGCTGAAAGAATAAGGACGGGGGTTTCCAATCCCTTTGCACGCAAAGCAGCTATTACAGAAAGCCCATCACGCTGGGGCAGCATACGATCAACAATCAACACATCATAGGCGCCATTTTCAGCCAAAATATAGCCCCTTTCGCCATCGCCAGCGATATTGACACAATGCCCAGCCTCTCGCAAAGCTTTTTCTAAATAGCACGCTGCCTCTTTGTCATCTTCAATTAAGAGTATTTTCATAAAGCCTCTTATGATCAATGAGCGGGGGCTGATGCCCCCGCATGGGCTCTTTATAAAGCATTATTTAATAGGCAAAGCAATAAAACGGTTTTGCCCATCAGTCTGCACCCGCAATACAATAGCGCTACGACCGGCTTTTTTTGCCTCCTTAATAGCGTCCAATATATCCGATGAGCGATTGACCTCTCGATTATTCACCGCAACAATCACATCGCCAGGCCGCAACCCTCGCTCAGCAGCATCTGAATCAGAGTACACTCGTGTGATGACTAACCCTGGCCCATCATCAGAAGGGGTAACCATCAGGCCATAATCAGAAAGCCGCACGGCACTTTGGTCTTTTGAAGAAGAAGCGCTATCGCCCTTCTCATCATCACCTTTCAATTCTCCAATTTTCACGGTAATATCCTGCTCTTTACCACCTCGCCATACGCTCAAAATAGCACTATCCCCTGCGTGAATATTGGCAATACGGCGCGCAAAATTACGCCAATTGATAATCTTTTCACCGTTAAGAGAAAGAATAACATCACCAGCTTTAATTCCCGCTTTGGCTGCTGGCCCATCGGCGGGACTGATATCAGCTACTAATGCTCCATTAGTATCAGGAAGGCCTAACCCTTCAGCCATTTCTTTAGTCAACCCTTGGATAACTACCCCAATCCACCCACGTTTGACTGTACCGTATTTAACCAATTGCTCAACAACCTGTTTTGCAGTAGAAGCTGGAATGGCGAAGGCAATCCCTACATTACCGCCTGAAGGCGAAAAAATTGCCGTATTAATGCCTACAACTTGACCCTGCAGATCAAAAGTAGGCCCACCCGAATTGCCACGATTAACTGCCGCGTCAATTTGCAAGAAATCATCATAAACATTGGCACCGATATCACGGCCGCGGGCAGAAATGATCCCCGCTGTCACAGTACCGCCCAAACCAAAAGGATTCCCGACCGCAACTACCCAATCACCCACGTGGACCTTAGAATCCTCAGCGAAATCGACATAGGTAAATTCCCGCTTGCTATCATTTACTTTAAGAACTGCAATATCGGTGCGCGGGTCAGTGCCAACCAATTTAGCATCAAGTTCTGTGCCATCATCAAGCACAACCGAATAAGCCGTTCCATCACTAACCACATGATTATTGGTAACGATATAGCCATCCTTTGAAATAAAAAAACCAGAACCTTGTGCCACGGGGCGCAAATGTTTTTGGCGCGAAGAAGGCTTGTTTGGCCTTAGATCACGGCCATAAAAATCACGAAAAAAACGCTTTAGGGGATGACCATCAGGCAATTGATCAAAGCCTGGACCGCTAAAAAAACTGGTAAAACTTTGGTCATTATCTTGCTTATCACTTTTAACCTGCACAGAAACAACTGCGGGCTTAACAAGCGCCACTACATCGGCAAAACCTTGTTGGCGCGCGCCCTCAATAAAAACTGGCTTGGCATACGCACCGCCTTCGGCAAAAACCATACCGCTCGCCAAAGCCGTAGAGAGACCAATAACGGCCAATATTTTACAAAGATTGGATTGTGGCATTTCATAGCTCCTTCTTACATCTTCTTTGTAATAAGATAGGAAAACTAATATTACCAAGCCATGACGCTTACATTAAATATTGTTTAGATTAGAAAAAATGTCTATTCAGCCTTTTCCAGCAGGGTAGCTAATTGACGTTGCTCATCTTCATCCAAAGGGGGATAGTGTTGCCTATTATAGCGCCGCCCTCGCCAAATAATTGCCCCGCCCGCTCCCAGCACCAAAGCCAATGGCGAAAGCCATAAAACCCATGTTTTTGGCTCAAAGCGCGGACGTAATAAAATAAACTCACCATAACGCGCCACAAGGAAGTTAATCACTTCTTGATCGCTGTCACCATGTTTTAACCTATCACGCACCAAAAGTCGTAAATCATGAGCAAGGGAAGCATTTGAATCGTCAATCGATTCGTTCTGACAAACCAAGCAACGTAACTGCGAAGAAATCGCCCGCGCGCGCGCCTCTAACACTGAGTTCTCAAGCATTTCATCGGGCTGCACTGCCAGTGCGCTGTGCAGCATAAGCAGCATAATCGCAAAAATCCAGGTAGACCACCTCACTCTTTACTCCCCTTTTCTGCTTTATCTTTCAACCTTCGGATAGGACGCTTTGGTGCTCCCACCCGCAAACGACGGTCGGATAAAGAAAGGCAACCACCCAGCATCATCCATAAACCGCCTAACCATATGCAAATAACATAAGGCTTCCACCAAATGTGTAATGCTAGCCCCTGAGCTTGGTAATCACCTGGTGCAATATAGAGTTGAGAAAGACCACGGCTTTGAATACCTGCTTCGGTAGTGGGAATTTTTTGAACTGGATAAAACCGCTTAGAAGCAACAACATCAGAAGAATCGCTTTCTTCTCCTCGCACCGTAAAGTGGAAATTTGTTGCTGTATAATTAGCGCCATCGCCCTCTTGTACAGACCGTAGCTGCACTGCTTTATTGCCAATTTGTATCGTATCGCCCAGACGCATGGTAAGGATACGCTCTTGACTAAAGGTGGTCACCATAATAATGCCAAAAAGTGTGATGCCCAAGCCCATATGAGCCAAACAAGTACCAAAGATAGCACGGGGCAAGTGATAGAGCCGCCTAAGCCGCAAACCAATTGGCGTCTTAAAAGGACCGCTTTTCGTCCATAAATCTACAAGACCACCAAAAAACACAAAGGCCGCAAGCCCCACGCCTAAGGCGGCCAAAGCGACCCGAGGCTGGCTTTGATAAAAAAAGACAAAACAAGCCGCTATTGCTAGTAAAACCACCAGCCACAACCGCTGGCATACAGCCCAAAAATCTCCCCGTTTCCAAGCCATGCTCGGGCCAAAGGGCACAAATAATAAAAGTGGTAACATGAGCGCGCCGAAAGTAAAGTTAAAATAGGGCGCCCCTACCGAAATCTTATGCCCTGTAAGCCCCTCCAGCAAAAGGGGGTACAGCGTGCCGATGAAAACCGTAGCAGCGGCAACAGTTAAAAAAAGATTATTAAAAACTAAAAAGCCCTCACGCGAAATGGGATGAAACAGACCCCCAGTTTTCAAAAGTGAAGCGCGCGAAGCAAAGAGTAATAAAGCCCCTCCGATAAAAATAGCTAAAATAGCCAAAATAGCTTGGCCACGTAAGGGATCAACAGCAAAACTATGTACCGAAGTTAAAATCCCTGAACGCACTAAAAATGTTCCCATTAGCGAAAAAGAAAAGGTAAGAAGGGATAAAAATATGGTCCATATCTTTAGTGCGCCACGCTTCTCCAAAACAATAGCTGAGTGAAGCAAAGCGGTACCCGCGAGCCATGGCATAAGCGAAGCGTTTTCCACGGGATCCCAAAACCAATAGCCGCCCCAGCCTAATTCATAATAAGCCCAATAAGAGCCTACCATAATGCCGCCCGTCAAAAAAATCCAAGATACCAAGGCCCAAGGCCGGACAAAGCGTGCCCATAAAGCGTCCACACGATGCAAAAATAAAGCTGCGACCGCAAAGGAAAAACACACCGAAAAACCTACATAGCCCAAATAAAGAAGCGGTGGATGAACAGCAAGACCAATATCTTGCAAAATAGGGTTAAGATCACGCCCCTGCAAAATCGCAGGTGGTGCTCGCAAAAAGGGGTTTGAAGTAAAAAGGATAAATAATAAAAAGGCACAACCAATCCAACTTTGGCAAGCTAAAACCAGTGCCCTAAGTGTTATGGGCAACACCCTCCCAAAACCCGCAACAAGGCAACTAAAAACGCTTAAAATCAAAACCCACAATAGCATAGAGCCTTCGTGATTACCCCAAACCCCGGTGATTTTATAAAGAAGTGGTTTTTCAGAATGAGAGTTTTCCACAACATTTAGTACGGAAAAATCCGAAACAATATAGGCATAGGTCAATGTAAAAAACGCAAAAAAGGTCAACAGAAATATCATATAACATAAAGGCGTGGCCGCACGCATAAAGCGCTCATCATCCCAATAAACCCCCAAGGGCGGCAAAATAGCTTGCACCACACTAATGGCTAACGCCATAGTAAGCGAAAAATGTCCCAGTTCAATAAGCACTTGCTTACCTTCCCTCCCAAAGACCCTGCGCCTTTAAACGATCTGCAATATCTTTGGGGATATAAGTTTCATCATGTTTGGCGAGAACACGTTCAGCAATAAAAACCCTCTGAGAATTAAAGCGACCCTCGACAATCACCCCTTGTCCCTCGCGAAATAAATCAGGTAAAAGGCCTCGAAAGACGACGGGCTCTCCTTTTTTAGAATCTGTAACTAGAAAACGCACCGCGCCGTCGCTAAACTTTTCAACGCTATGAGCGCCCACAAAACCACCCAACCGTAAAGGCCTCTGGCTTTGAATATCTTCTTGCGTGATTTCTGATGGCATACGAAAAAAGCTTGCGCTACCCCTCAAACCGTAAAGTACTAAACCGGTAGCAACCGCTAAAACCAATAAAACAATAATAAGCATGATAAGACGCTGGCGCTTGCGACGCTTGAGCCCAAAGCGAAGCGAAGCTTTAGCTGGTACTTCTGGGCTATTTACCTGTACTTTCACGCTTAATCTTCCTTCTTTGGCTGGGCGAGGGACTTTTTAGGTAAGCCTTGCTCTAAGCGTTCAATCACTGCTTGAGCGTTAACCCGCGCTGCCATTATTTTTGAATCTTGCGAAAGCGCTGTATGCGCTAAAAATTGTTCTAAGACCGCGATCGCCTCTTGCCTTTTGCCCCCCTGTTCTAAAGCTTGCGCTAAAAACAAATGCGGGTAATAATCGTTTGGGGCAATGCGCGCGGCCTCTGCAAAAGCATCTTGAGCCGTCTTTGTTACCACCCCACCCTCGTAATTGGTGATTGCCATACCATAGCCAACCAAACGGGGAGCAGACTCACCATTGATGCGTAAAGCGGCCAAATAACTATTAGCAGCATCTTGAAAGCGTCCTGCCGTGAGATAGGCCACCGCTAACTCATCGGCCAAATGCCCATCGCGTCGATTACGTGCAAACAAAGCTTCAAGTTGCACCAATTGTTCCGCCCCACTCAAAGATGCCGGATTACGATCCATCAGCACTTGAAAGGGGCGGCTTTTTACCTCTGAATTACCTAAAAAGGCATAAAGCCCCCAACTAAAAATTGGAATAAAGAGTAACACTACTGTCACAATAAAGCGCCTAAAAGGGTGATAAATGGGAGGCTGAGTTGAAATGCTAGCTACCTTTTTAGCGGCCAAAAGCTGGCGGGCAAGTTCCAATCTCGCTTCCTGAGCGCTGTCTTCATCAATCAAGCCGCGGTTAAAATCGGCAGCGATTTCTTGCATTTGTTTATTATAAAAACTTGTTTCTTCTATGCCCACAGAAAATGCCCCCTCCCCTCTTTGTAACGACAATAAGGCAATATAGGTCACAAGAATAGTAAGAAAAGTAGCGCAGATCCAAACAAGCATTACTTGACCATAGCGAAGATTTCTACAAAAATCTATCCTTACTATGCAATCTGTACCAAAACCATCAAATGAGCAGCGAAAAACCACTCTACGGCACGATGACTTTCAAAGAGAAGAACAGTTGTCTCTTCTTCTACTAAGTCCTGAAATAATCAAAGACATACAAGGCTTGTCTCACAGCGCCTCCCCCGCAGCAAAAATAACCCCATTGTCTAAAGTTGTATATTATGCTGATTAACAAATGCCAAAAGCCAAGTCCGTAAATTAAGAACATCTGGTCTCAATAGTTGCTCTAAAAGCCCTTGCTGCAAAGCCTTAAGATCAAGCTCTAAAATCATAGATTTTACCGGCCCTATTGCCGATGGTGCCATAGAAATACGCTGATAGCCTAGGCCCAACAATGCCAATGCAAAAAGTGGACTCCCCGCCATTTCTCCGCATAGAGTGACGGGCGTTTGATGACGCATCCCCGCCTCGACGATGTGTCGTAATGCGCGTAGAAAAGCAACCGAAAGCAAGTCAAAACGACCTTCCATGTCAGAGTTTGTTCGATCTACCGCCATGAAAAACTGAAATAAATCATTGGATCCCACTGAGACAAAATCCACGCACTGCATCAATGCATCAAGCTGGAATAAAAGCGCTGGGACTTCGATCATCGCCCCCAACTTTAGACGGCTAGGAACGGAATGATTGAAACGCTCAAGATATGCCATTTCACGACTGATCAATTGCCGCACTTGGTAAATCTCTTCTACTTGGGTAACCATAGGTAACATAAGTCGTAATTCGCGCCCTCCCGACGCTTTGAGTAAGGCGCGTAATTGAATTCTCATAAAGCCTGGTTTATCTAAGGTCAAACGAATGGCACGCCATCCCAAAGCAGGATTTTCCTCACGTCCTTTGCTTCGGAAATAAGCGGGGATTTTATCGCCACCAATATCAAGTGTGCGGAAAGTAATAGGCGCTTGGCCAACCTCTTTGTAAGCGTTGCGATAAAGCTTTTCTTGTTGCTGAGCCCGCGGAAAAGTGGAGGCAATCATAAATTGCAATTCCGTTCGAAAAAGCCCTACTCCTTGGGCACCTGATTCCTTTAAATGGGGTAGGTCAACCAAAAGTCCAGCATTCATCAAAAGGGTAATTGGCACCCCATCTTTAGTAACGGCAGGGATATCACGCTGATCACGATAAAATTTCTGCCTCCGCGCGCGAAAGCGCGCCTTTTCACTGTAAGCTTCTTCAATATCGGCAAGCGGGCGCAAATAAACCTTCCCCCCGTCGCCATCCACAATAATAGCGTCTGCGTTTTTACAAAGAGAAATTGCTCCTTTAGTTTGCCCAACCACGGGCACCGCCATGGCACGCGCCACAATCACCACATGGCTTGTGGGAGAGCCATCCTCTAAGACTAAACCTCGAATATGGCTACGAGGATAATCCAAAAGCTCCGCTGCTCCCATTGAGCGCGCTACCAAGATAGCATCTTTAGGAAGAGAAGAAGCAATCGCTTCACGCGTACGCCCCATCAAAAGGTGTAAGAGGCGATTAGCCAAATCATCAAAATCCGACAAGCGCTCACGTAGATAAGAATCCTTTAAATGAATCATCTGAGCGCGCGTATCAGCTTGAACCTTTTCTACCGCTGCTTCAGCAGTAAGGCCATTATAAATTGCTTCTTGTAAGCGCCGTACCCAGCCGCGGTCATGAGCGACCATACGGTAAGCTTCCAAAACCTCGCGATGCTCACCTTCAAGAGCTACATCACTACGCGCGAGCATTTCATCAATAGATACACGCAAGGATTCAAGAGCCTTTGCAAGCTTATCGCTTTCGGCTTGACTATCTTCATTAAAAAGATGCGTGACCACAATACGCGGCTCATGGATAACTACATGGCCAAGCCCAATTCCTTCATTTAGAGGCTGCCCACTCAGGGTAAAAGCACGTCGAATGTCTATATCAGGCAATGATGTTGAAAGCCGCGGCAAATCTCCCGTCGCCACCATTTCTGCTAGTACCATGGCGATAGTTTCCAACGCTTCCACTTCATCATCACTGTAACCGCGTTGGCTACGATTTTGTAAAACAAGAACGCCTAAAGTACGACCCGCTCGCAAAATAGGCACGCCTAGGAAAGAAGAATATAGCTCCTCTCCCGTTTCGGGCAAGTAAGCAAAAGCGGGGTGCCGTTGGGCGTCGGTCAAATTAAGCGGGCGCGCTGTAGCAGCAATTACCCCTACAAGCCCCTGCCCCAAACGTAATTGCGCCAAATGAACCGAATTAGGGTTAAGCCCATGGGTAGCATAAAGCTCTAAAAATCCATCCGAGCGCAAAACATAAAAAGAGCAAACTTCTGCAATCATATTTTGGGCGATCTTGGTCACAATACGATCAAGTCGTAATTGTGGGTCTATCGCTTCCGCCATAAACCCGCGCAACCACTTCAACATAACCCGTAGATCTGAATGGCTCTCCCGCATCATTGCGCCTCTCCTACTTCTACCCATCCCAATTTAAAGAGGAGGGGGCAGGCACTCCCAAGAGAGCAAATATATTTTGCTCTCACTCTACGCAGGCGCTATAGCCTTCTCCATCCTATAGGCCAGCCAAAATCCTATAATACTTAAAGCACGCGCTTCAATACGCGCTTACCTAAAAAATCATCGCAAATAATAAAAGGAATAAAAATCACATGACGCTAGCTGATGACGATGTTCCCTGTCGACCCTGATCAAGACCATAAACGCTATGTAAAGTGCGCACCGCTAATTCTGTATAAGCGCTATCAATCAAAATAGAGATCTTTATTTCTGAGGTGGTAATCGCCTGAATATTAATGCCTTTTTCGGCAAGGGCCTTAAAGGCAGTAGCTGCAACGCCTGCATGGCTACGCATACCGATCCCGATAACCGAAATTTTTGTAAGATCGCCCTCTGATTGAATAATATCAAAACCGATTTCTTTACGCTTTTTTTGCAAAGTCGCTACCGCCTTTTCGACATCTGCCGAAGGAACGGTGAAGGTCATATCCGTTGTTGACCCATCTTCAGAGATATTTTGTACAATCATATCCACATTAATATGACTGTCAGCAAGTGGGCCAAAAATGGCCGCAGAAATGCCTGGGCGATCATCTAAACGGCGTAAAGAAATTTGTGCCTCATCTTTAGCAAACGCAATACCAGTTACAACTTGTTGTTCCACGATTTCATCCTCATCGCAAATTAGAGTCCCAGGTGGATTAAGCGCATCACCCATACCAGGAGCATGGGGGTCTGCGAAACTGGAGCGCACAAATGTCCTCACCTTATGCACCATCGCTAACTCCACCGAGCGCACTTGCAAAACCTTCGCCCCCAAAGAGGCCATTTCTAACATTTCCTCAAATGTAACCTTTGGCAAACGTCGCGCCTTAGGCTCAATGCGCGGATCAGTAGTATAAACCCCATCTACATCAGTATAAATATCACAGCGATCCGCCTTCAGAGCAGCTGCCACCGCTACCGCACTAGTATCCGAACCGCCACGCCCCAAAGTAGCCACTCGATTATCAGGAGCCAGTCCCTGAAACCCAGCAATAACAGCCACTTGCCCTTCTTTAAACCTTTGTAATAAAAAAGTACCGTCAATTTCACGGATTCGCGCCGCGCCATGAGCATTATCTGTACGAATCGGAATTTGCCAGCCTAACCACGAACGAGCGTGCACGCCGATCTCCTGCAAAGCAAGAGCCAAAAGCCCCGCCGTCACTTGTTCTCCTGACGCAACGACCGTATCATATTCACGGGCATCATGCATAACAGAAATGGTTTTTGTCCACCCCACCAATTCATTAGTTTTTCCTGCCATAGCAGAAACCACTACCGCCACTTCATGGCCAGCATCAACCTCACGTTTAACGTGTTGCGCTACATTGCGAATACGTTCAATATCCGCGACGGATGTACCGCCGAATTTCATGACGATGCGCGCCATTGGCCTACTCTTGAATTTAAGTTATCTCATGATGCAAATTTAGACAATATTTCTAAATCCTATCCGTCTAATACTCAATATCTTATATTTGCGCAAGATCAACTTGTCATCAGCTTCTCTCTACGACTTGCTAGGTTTTTACATTTGATTTATATATTCTCAATAAGGAGATTGTATGTCTAAACCCACCAAAGAAAGAGCTGCCCCCACCACCATAGACCAATCAGAAGTTGACCAATTCTCGCGTATTGCGGCGGAATGGTGGAATCCGACAGGTAAATTCCGCCCTCTCCATAAATTCAACCCCATCCGTCTTACCTATATCATCAAAAAAATTTGCATAGCTTTTGATCGTGACCCAAAAACTTTTCAACCCTTGCGAGGCCTACGTCTTTTAGATATTGGTTGCGGCGGTGGCCTTCTTTGCGAACCCATGGCGCGACTTGGGGCTGAAATTGTGGGAGCCGATGCCTCAGCCATTAATATTGAAGTAGCTAAAAGCCATGCCCGCGATAACGGCCTGCTGATTGACTACCGTGCCACCACCGCAGAGGCGTTACAAGAAGCTGGAGAAACATTTGACGTCATTCTTAATATGGAAGTAGTTGAGCACGTAGCAGACGCTGCTTTTTTTCTCACAAAAACTGCACAAATGCTAAAACCACAAGGCCTCATGTTTGTGGCAACTCTCAACCGCACCGTCAAAGCTTGGGCTTTAGCAATTGTAGGGGTAGAATATGTCCTGCGCTGGTTACCCAAAGGCACGCATGATTACAAAAAGTTCTTACGTCCCCTTGAAATCAAGAATCACCTTCGCCAAGCAAACCTTAGTATTATTGATGAGACAGGTATGCGCTATAATCCTCTAAGGGATAATTGGCACCTATCCCCCGATATGGATGTCAATTATATGATTCTCGCCCGCCGGCTTGAGTGAAACCTAAGCAAGGCGTATTTAATTAATAATATTTTATGCTTAAAGCGTTACTATCTTACGCTACATAGGGATAACTGCAAAATAAACATAGCATCTAAATAACCCACGCACTAAACAGCGTTTAGTGTTGCTTTTCCGGCAGTCGTGGTAACGGTATAATATCCACGCCATCATCTAAAAGTGTAGCAATGTCTTGATCGCTAGCTTCCCCATAAATGCTACGCCTTTCTTTTTCGCCAAAATGCATTTGGCGTGCTTCTTCAGCAAAGCGTGCTCCTACGTAATGTGCATTTTGGTAAAAGCGGCTAATAATATCGCGCAAAGCTTTATGGCGATCTCGTTCTTTATCATTCAGTTTCAAAGTATCATCATTTTGGCCGCGCGTTACCACAGCGGGAGCCATCAAAGATTTACTAATAGAAAGCGAGCCACAAAAAGGGCATTCAATTAAGCCCGATTGGTTTTGGTGGGCAAAATCTTCATTATTACGAAACCAACCCTCAAACTCATGCTCGTGTTCACAATGGAGGCGAAAGTGGATCATTGTCTATAGGCATCCAAAAGAGGATCAAGTTTACCTTCAGCATCTAAAGCATAAAGATCATCACACCCCCCCACATGAAGGTCACCAATAAAAATTTGTGGAAATGTATTGCGACCATTAGCACGCTTCACCATTTGCGCTCGTAAATCGGTAGAGGCATCAATGTCTTCATAAACCGCCTTTTTTTTATCCAAAAGATCACGCGCCTTGATACAATAAGGGCAACCGGGGCGGGTATAAATAGTGATACTCATAATCATGTCTCCTAACAGTATACGCCTTGGTTCTTAAGGCGCCTATTTTAAACCATGAATAAGTCTTATGTCAAAGCTATAACCCTGAATATAATAGATACGCCACAAACCAAACTTTAGAACCACAGCCCCTCCTTCTTACGATAAAAGCGACCCATTCAAAAAGCCACCTTCTAAAGGGGATATAGCCTCATCAGTAAGAGCGCGAGAAAAGGTCAATACATCCACTTGCTTCACACCAGCATTCAATAAGCAATGCGCCGCCGCCGCAACCGTTGCCCCCGTAGTAAACACGTCATCAACCACTAAAACTCTACGGTCTTTTAATGCTGAATGAAAGCAAGGTGGCACATAAAAAGCACCTCTTATGTTTTGTTTTCTCTCATCAAAATTCAAACCCACTTGCGGGCGCGTATGATGTCTACGCACCAACCACTGAGGTGCAAAAATTTTGCCCTCTTTGCGAGCAATTAAACGTGCTAATTCAGCTGATTGATTATATTTACGAACCCAAAATCGGCGAAAATGAAGCGGTATAGGAATAATTATATCCGCGATTTTTAACAATTCATCGCCTGCCCTTTGCATCCATCCGGCCATTAAACGCGCCATATCAGGACGATCTGCGTATTTTAAGCTTGTTATAAGACGCCGCGCTATACCCTTATGAACCACTGCAGAACGCAACCGTTTATAAGGCGGTGGATGACGCAAAGCTTGCTTACTAAAGAGGTTCTCCCCTAAATCATAGGCAAAGGGAGTGCCCATGACTAAACAATAAGGCTTTACGATAAACTGCAAATCTTTCCAACAATCGGCGCATAAGCTATCTAGCTCTGCTACAAGGCATTGACACCCTAAACAAGTGGGCGGCAATAAAAGCCGCACGCCTCTCTTTATAACGGCCTGAAAAAATGCCCCCATAACCACGCCCCGCCGCTTTTACATAACACAGATAGCAATAGCTCTTCGTACTATCCATTAAGCAACATTTTTTGCGTCTTGCTGCAGTAAACGTTGCAACAACTGTTCAGCCTCTGTTTCCCGTTCACAATGTGTAATGAACCCACCCCCCAAAACGCGAGCACCAGCGCCATCTTGATCATATAATACACAAGCCTGCCCAGGAGCGACGCCGCTTTCACCTTCTAAAAGCTCAACAGAAAACTGCCCTGCCTCAGAGCGCAAAATCGCGGGACGAGGTGGGCGTGTCGAGCGAACTTTTGCCGCAACCTTTAGCCCGCCGTGAGGGATAGAATCATCACCTAACCAATTCATATCGCGCAAAAAAAGCTTATGAGTATGGAGCGCTTCGCGCGGCCCTACAATTACACGCCTGCCCGCCACATCAAGATGAACCACATATAAAGCATCACCTACAGCAATCCCAATGCCACGCCTTTGCCCTACCGTATAGTTCACAATACCACTATGTTGACCCAAAATACGCCCATCAATATGTACAACATCGCCTGGATTAGTGGCATCAGGTCGCAATTTGGCAATAATGTCAGAATATTTTCCCTGGGGTACAAAGCAAATATCTTGGCTATCGTGTTTATTAGCTACCGTCAAACCCATTTCTGCTGCCAAAGCGCGAACTGTAGCCTTTGGCAAATTGCCTAAAGGAAAACGCAAATAATCAATTTGCTCTTGGGTTGTAGCAAAAAGAAAATAACTCTGGTCACGGTCTTCATCAACAGGCCTAAACAAGGCACGATGCGCACCATGCTGTTGGCTACGGATATAATGGCCCGTCGCCAAAGCATCAGCACCCAATTGGCGTGCTGTCTCCAATAAATCGGCAAATTTTACAGTTTGATTACAAGCAACACAAGGGATCGGCGTCTCACCATGGGCATAGCTTTCAGCAAAAGGAGCGATAACCGCCTCATGAAAACGCGACTCATAATCCAAGACATAATGGGGGATATCTAAAGTTTCGCAAACACGTCGTGCATCTTCTATGTCTTGCCCCGCACAGCAAGCGCCTGTCCTATGCGTAGCGGCACCATGATCATAGAGCTGTAAGGTCACCCCGATAACGTCATACCCTTCCTTTTTCAAAAGCCCAGCAACAACCGAGGAGTCAACCCCACCGGACATAGCAACAACAACCCGCGTATCTGCAGGGCGTTTAGGTAGATCAAGACTATTCAGAGACATAACATACCTTTATCCATAGAGGCCAACACCCAAGCAAGGCTTTGCGCCCCGACCAACTACCATTATACCTACAGCGACCCTTTGACGCAACTCTTACGCCTCTACTCCCATGTCAAATCTATAAAATAACTTCCATCCTACACTCTTCCAGAAAAGAAAATTGAAAAACGCCCCAAAAGCAAAAAATACAAATACATAATCTGAATAATGCCTTCTATCATAGAGTTAACGCTCTTTTAATGCTTCCTTAGGCCTTTTTTAAAGCTCCTCCGCTATACTGTGAATTGGTCCTTGAAGAAAAAATATAGAGAGTGCAATGACCGAATTAATAAGACCACATACAAAATACGTTATCGGCCCCGATGGTAGCCCCCTCACTTTGAGCGATCTACCCCCCAGAACAACCCGCCGCTGGGTTATTCGCCGCAAGGCGGAAGTCGTAGCGGCTGTTCGCGGCGGCTTACTAAGCTTAGAAGAAGCCTGCCAACGCTATACTTTAACTATGGAAGAGTTTCTTTCTTGGCAAAGCTCTATTGATGAACACGGTTTAGCAGGTCTTCGAACCACGCGTATCCAACAATATCGCCATTAAAGCTTCCTTGTTGAAGAAAGGCTGTAAGGATAAGCAACATTCCATCACAAAAAGTATGAGCGGACAAAGGCTTTAATCAAATAAAACTACAGGGATAGGCAAAACAAAGCCTATCCTTGTAAAATTTAGGCGCCACCGCCTCACCGAATCCCCCTTCGGCAATGGTTTTAAGCTCGGCTCTTCAGTGCCGCTTGTGCAGCTGCCAAACGGGCAATTGGTACACGAAAGGGTGAGCAAGAGACATAATCCAATCCCCATTTTTCACATAATGCAATAGAGTCTGGATCACCGCCATGCTCCCCACAAATTCCTAATTTAAGCCCTGGTCGGCTAGCACGCCCGCGCATGCTGGCCGTACTTATCAATTCACCTACCCCCTCTGGATCAATGGACACAAAGGGATCGCGCTCCAAAAGACCTTTCTGCGCATAAATTTGCAAAAATGGTGCAGCATCATCGCGAGAAATGCCAAAAGTAGTTTGGGTTAAGTCGTTGGTTCCAAAGGAGAAAAAATCTGCAGTTTGAGCGATTTCGCCAGCCTGCAAAGCTGCGCGGGGCAATTCGATCATCGTGCCCACACGGTAATCAATCCCTACGTTTTGCTCCTTCATCACCGCAGCTGCGACCCGATCAATATGCGCTTTCACAAAATCAAGCTCTTCTTTCAAAGCTACCAAAGGCACCATAATCTCTATCTGCCCCCCCGCTTCCGCCGCATAATGTGATTCCACTGCTGCTTCAAAAATAGCCCGCGCTTGCATTTCAACAATTTCTGGATAAGTAATCGCTAACCGACAGCCACGTAGGCCTAACATAGGGTTGAATTCATGTAATTGCTGCGCTCGCATCCGTAATGCTTCATCCTTTACGCCCATAGATTGTGCAACCTGAGCAATCTCAGCGGCAGTATGAGGCAAAAACTCATGCAAAGGTGGGTCAAGAAGCCGAATCGTCACCGGCAAGCCGCGCATAATTTCAAACAGCTCAATAAAGTCAGACCGCTGCATAGGCAACAGCTTGTCTAAGGCTTTGCGTCTTCCTACTTCATCAGCGCTTAAAATCATTTCGCGCATAGCTATAATGCGATCAGAAGCAAAAAACATATGCTCTGTACGACATAAGCCGATCCCCTCAGCCCCAAAGCTACGCGCCATCCGCGCATCAGAAGGTGTTTCGGCATTACACCTTACTCTCATGCGCCGCACTGCATCAGCCCATTCCATTAATTGAGAAAAATCGCCAGAAAGTTCAGAAGGGAGCATAGCAACAGCACCTTTAAAGACTTGGCCACTGCCTCCATCAATGGTGATAATATCACCCTGAACAAATCTTTGATTTCCTGCTGTCATAAGGCCAGTTTTATAATCGATCTGCAAAGTTCCTGCCCCCGAAACGCAAGGCTTACCCATGCCACGGGCTACCACAGCAGCATGACTTGTCATGCCGCCTCGCGTGGTTAAAATACCTTCAGCAGCATGCATCCCGTGGATATCTTCGGGGCTTGTCTCAATACGAACCAAAATAACTTTGCGGCCCTCAGCTGCTGCTAATTCAGCAGCCTCAGAAGAAAAAACAACCTCTCCCACTGCTGCGCCGGGCGAAGCTGGCAAACCAGAGGCAACGAGCTGCCGCGGGGCTTTTGGATCAAGCGTTGGATGCAAAAGTTGATCAAGTGATTGCGGCTCAATCCGCTTAATCGCCTCTTCGCGGCTGATCAACCCTTCTGCCACCATGTCAATTGCCAATTTCAAAGCTGCTTTGGCAGTACGCTTTCCTGAACGCGTTTGCAGCATCCATAATTTGCCGCGCTCAATAGTAAATTCCAAATCCTGCATATCACGGTAATGCATCTCTAACTTTTTAGCAATTTGACAAAATTCGGCGAAGGCTTGCGGCATCAATTTTTCAAGAGAGGGGCGTTCTGAACCCGCAGCGAGTCGTGCTTCTTCGCTAATATTTTGCGGTGTTCGGATCCCTGCTACCACATCCTCTCCCTGTGCATTAACTAAAAACTCACCGTACAGAGAGGATTCACCCGTAGAAGGATTGCGCGTAAAGGCTACACCAGTTGCGGAATCATCGCCCATATTACCAAAAACCATTGCCTGCACATTTACCGCTGTACCCCAGCCTTCGGGTATATTATGTAAGCGCCGATAGGTGATTGCTCGCGGCGTCATCCAACTAGAAAATACCGCACCAATCGCCCCCCATAACTGATCTTCAGGATTCTGCGGGAAAGGTTTTCCCAATTCTTTTTGAACAGAGGCTTTATAAGCTACGATCACCTCTTGCCATTGTGCGGCATTAATTTCTGTATCAACTTCATAGCCGTAACGAGCTTTAGTGTCATCAAGGATTTCTTCAAAAAGGCCATGATCAACGCCCAAAACTACGTCAGAATACATTTGAATAAATCGACGATAACTATCATAAGCAAAACGCGCGTCTCTTGCTTCCAAAGCAATTGCTTTGACCGTCTCATCATTAAGACCAAGATTTAAAACCGTATCCATCATGCCAGGCATAGAGGCACGAGCCCCTGAACGGACAGAAAGCAACAATGGTTTTTGAGGGTCTCCAAAGCACCGCCCTGTCTGAGCCCCGACTACGGCCAAAGCTTCAGCCACATCCGTGCGCAATTGCGGCGGATATTGATGACCGTTTTCATAGTAAAAGGTGCAAACATCGGTCGTAATTGTAAAACCTGGTGGTACTGGCAACCCAAGGTTACTCATCTCAGCAAGGTTTGCACCCTTCCCTCCTAGAAGGTTGCGATCACTCGCCGTCCCTTCTGCCTTACCGTCTCCAAAACGATAGACCCATTTTGTCATCCCTAAAACCCTCCGCGCCGCGCTTTTACTGAATGCGTTCTCACATGCATTAAAGCATAACCTAGCATTTCATTTTCTAATATCAAACAGAATAATAAAATAGGCCGCAACAAGCGTTAGCCTACTGCGACCTAAAACTTATTGGCAAAGCGCGTTAATCAAAAAGGCTTGAAACCGATTGTTCATCAGCAATACGTGAAATTGCTTCACCGATAAGATCAGCCGTCGATAAAACGCGAATATTAGCTGCCGCTTCAATCACAGAAGTCGGCATGATCGAATCAGTAATAACCAATTCCTTTAGTTTCGACCCAGTAATACGTGCTACCGCCCCCCCTGAAAGCACCCCATGGGTGATATAGGCCGTTACACTTTGCGCCCCTTGATCCAAAAGAGCTTCAGCCGCATTGCAAAGTGTACCACCCGAATCAACAATATCATCCAGCAATAAACAATCCTTGCCCGTTACATCTCCAATCACATTCATCACTTCCGATTCGCCTGGGCGATCTCGGCGCTTATCCACAATCGCCAGAGGGCTATCAAGGCGTTTTGCCAGAGAACGCGCGCGCACCACCCCCCCAACATCAGGAGAAACAACTAAGACATTATCCAACGCATAATGATTTTTTACATCACGAGAAATGCTTGGAACGGCGTAAAGATTATCAGTAGGAATATCAAAAAAGCCTTGAATCTGCCCCGCATGCAGATCAAGCGTTAAAACACGGTTTGCGCCTGCTTCGGTAATCAAGTTCGCTACCAATTTTGCCGAAATTGGGGTACGCGGACCGGCTTTCCGGTCTTGGCGAGCGTAGCCAAAATAAGGAATCACAGCCGTAATACGACGCGCTGAAGCACGACGCAAAGCATCAATCATAATCAGCAATTCCATCAAATGATCGTTGGCAGGATACGAAGTAGATTGCAAAACAAAAACATCCTTGCCGCGGACGTTCTCCTGAAGTTCTACAAAAACTTCTTGATCGGCGAAACGCCTAACGGCTACTTCCCCTAAAGGGATACCAAGGTATTTTGCAATATCCAACGCAAGGCGAGGATTAGAATTGCCGCAAAAAAGTTTCATAGATAGGCCTCTGGAAAAATAATAAATTTTACCTGCTTTTTAGTCGCTTGTTAAGAGATTGCAAGCACGATTACATAAAATCGCCACTTTTTATCGCAATCCTAATCTGGCTTAAGCTACCCTGAGAGGTTTTTAACTTAATGATCTTTTGGCAAGGAGACATTCACAAAAGCAAGTATAGCCCCCCCCGCTCATTGCTCTTTGCATTATCTCTTTTAGGGCATCTTTTTGCTCAGACCGTTCTCTCTTTTTTGGCTTTCAATTGGCTTTTGAGCTAGCTTCGTACTAAACAAGCTTTCTTTCCCATCCAAAAGTAGCGGCATATGGCAACTGATATCAATAAGAAGGGGTGCAAGCCAAGTCTTTTCTGCCTTACTAAAATCGCCCAACACATAAGAATGCACTAGATCTTTGGTTCCAGGGTGACCGATACCTAATTTTAAACGCCTATATTGAGCGCCGCAATGTGCATCAATTGATTTAATTCCATTATGCCCTCCTGTGCCGCCCCCTCGTTTAAGACGAGTTTTGCTAGGAGCTAAATCAAGGTCATCATAGATAACAAGTAAATCTTTATTCGTAAGCTTATAAAAACGCAAAGCCTCCCCCACCGCTTGGCCAGCAAGGTTCATATAAGTTTGTGGCTTAAGGAGAAGGATTTTATGCCTCTCAATAGTACCTATAGCAATATCAGCCTGAAATTTTTTACTCCAGCCTGAAAAAGAGTAGGTGTCATAAAGAGCATTTACAGCCATAAAACCGATATTATGACGGTTGTTTTGATATTGTGGGCCGGGGTTGCCTAGACCAGCAATAAGAAACATTATACCCTCTATTATTCATTTCCTATCCCCGCATTCGTGACGGCTGGAGCGAGCCTAAAAAGATAGGCGTAAACGCGCCTATCTTTATCAAGAACAGGTTAGCCTTCTGCACCTTCTTCATTATCTTGCGCGCGCAAACCAGCAGGAGCAGCAATGGTCGCAATAGTAAAATCACGATCCTGAATAACGGGAGAAACGCCTTCAGGCAATGGCACCGCTGAAATATGAATAGAATCCCCTATTTCATAGCCCGTAAGATCAATTTCAATCGCCGCAGGAATAGCATTAGCAGGAGCAATGCATTCTACTTCATGACGCACAATATTCAAAACCCCACCACGTTTAATACCAGGAGCACTATCTTCATTCAAAAAGTGTACAGGCACATTGACATGGATAGTGGACGTCGCTGAAATGCGAAGGAAGTCCACATGGAGTGGGAAATCACGTACAGGATCAAGTTGATAATCTTTGGGTAAAACTTGAATTTTCTCGCCACCCAAATCAATGGTTGCTACCGTTGTTCGAAAGCCGCCACCGTGAATTTTATAAAAAACTTCCTTATAAGAAACGGCAATAGCAAGGGGAGGCTGCTTATCACCATATATAACAGCAGGAATAAGACCGTTGCGGCGAAGTGCACGGGAGGACCCCTTACCAACCCGTTCGCGTGCTTCGGCCTTGAGTGTGTAATGATTACTCATGGCTAAATCCTTATAATTATGGAGATACATAAAGAAGACTGCATCTAATTCATGTATATGAGGTTAAGCTTTATCACAGCGTGTAGACACGCAATCAATGGCTTATCTCATCCCGCAGTGCCTCCAAGGGTGTCTGTGCAGGTAGCCGGAAGTATAAAAGAACAGCGTATAATAAGCAAGCAATCAATATACAATTTTCGTGCTCTGATACGGGAGCGAGGAAGTGTTCTACCGTTTTTTTATGCATGATGCTACAAGCACATTAAGAATCATTAAAATTATGTTCGCTTTGCAAAGCGCGAAAACCTCACACCCGCAGCCAAAGCGGAAAGGTATAAAGGCTTTACAACGAAACAGGGAGAAAAAATGAAGGTTGAAATCGATTTGGGCGTAGTAGCGGGGCGCGGCGGCCTGCCATCAACAACCCCATCATTGGTTGACCTAGAAGAGCTATTGGCAACGCGTTTGTTAGTCCAAGGCAATTCTGGTTCAGGTAAATCACATTTATTGCGCCGTTTACTTGAACAAAGCGCTTACCTTGTGCAACAATGTGTCATCGATCCAGAGGGAGATTTTATTACTCTAGCTGATAAATTCGGCCATGTTGTTGTAGAAGCGCGGCGGAGCGAGCAAGAGTTAGTTCGGATTGCTGGACGGATTCGCCAACATCGCGTATCGGTGGTTCTTAATCTAGAAGGGTTAGACTGCGAACAGCAAATGCGTGCTGCCGCTGCCTTTTTGGGCGGCTTATTTGATGCGGAGCGCGATCATTGGTACCCACTTTTAGTGGTGGTTGACGAAGCACAGCTTTTTGCCCCAGCTATTGCCGGAGAAGTCAGTGATGAAGCCCGCAAGCTTTCGCTAGGAGCTATGACAAATCTTATGTGCCGAGGCCGCAAAAGAGGGCTAGCTGGGGTCATAGCTACGCAACGGTTAGCAAAATTAGCCAAAAATGTGGCTGCAGAAGCTTCCAACTTTTTAATGGGTCGCACATTCTTAGATATTGATATGGCGCGGGCTGCTGACCTTTTAGGTATGGATCGTCGCCAAGCTGAAATATTTCGTGATCTTGAACGCGGTCATTTTGTAGCTCTGGGCCCTGCTCTTTCTCGCCGTCCGCTACCAGTAATCATTGGTGCAGTGGAAACATCTGCTCGGTCAACTAGCCCCAAGCTCATGCCCTTACCACAAGAACGCGAAAATGCCCACGCCCTTGTTTTTACCCCTGCTGCAACGGAAATCGCTGCAAGCGTTCGCCGACATACACCACCGCCACCACCTAAACCCACCCAAGAAATCTTGGCTGATGTGGTACGTCAAAAACAACGTCAAGAACAAGAAGCAGCTACAGGAATAGAGGATGATATAACCTTGTTCCCCGAGATTGTCGCTCAAGAGCGTGAAGCCCAGTTGCAAAGCGTGATGCGTGAAATCGTTGATGATCCAGAAGCATCTTATCGGTCAATCGCTGTGCTTTATCAAGATTTTTTGGTACGCTGTCGTATCCATCGAATTAAAGGTAACCCACTTAACCTTGCCCAATTTCGCCGCCGCCTTGCGGTGGCTCAGGCTGCAATTGATGAAGAAAATGCATCTAGCGAAGTATGGCAAAAGGCGCTTTCTCTTTCCGAAAGCTTAAGTGATGATGTACAAGGCGTTTTTTTGCACGTAGCCCAAGCGGCAATTACAGGGCGCCCCTGCCCAGATGATGCGCACCTTGCGCGCCTTTATGGCACCCATTCTTTAAGCCGCGCCCGCCGGCTATTAAGCTATTTCGAAGAACGTGGATTGCTAATCATACGGGAAGATTTCACTGGTAAACGTATCGCCATTTTTCCTGACCTTGGTTGTGAAACGGCGCCTGCTCAACCAATAGAAATTGAAGATTCTGGCGCTTCTGCGAGTATTCAAGCATTACCCAACGTTTCGAAAAGACTATAACGCAAAGCGTTCTCTGCACTAATCTTTGTAGTAGCAACCAAATGAAACGCTTGATAATAACTTTCACAAACGCCAACTGCATTATCAATTAATTGTTCAATTTGCTGCTGCGAAGGGTATAGGCCACCTGTCAATAAGAGCGCCTGCCGATAAACTACCACATTTGTTTGGGTCCAATAATCAAAATGCCCCATTAGGAGCTTTTCATTGATCAATAGCAAAAGACGATTCATCTCGCCCTCATCCCCTTCCGAAACAGAAAGCTCAAAAGCACAACCTAAATGCAAAGCCTCTTGCGCATCCATCCACAAAAAGGATAACTGATAATCTGTCTGGTCGCCTTCAACACACAAGCTGATTTCATCTTCTGCGTGGCGCTCAAACAACCAATCATGGTCATTAATAATCTGCTCAATTAAATCAACAGGATGTATATCCCGCGTAGTGGCAACAAAGGCCAAATCCATTCTTACTTTCCCCAATACATCCGAGTAAACCTCACATCCATCCCCCCTAGAAACATAGTCTGCTCTTATCCACGATCTACGTACCAGCCTATCCTTGTTGCTCTCATGCTACCCCACATATTATTAGACTAAGGCCAAATCGGTTTCTGCAATGCGTTTTGTAAACACTTCACATAAAGCGCTGAGGTACCTATGATTTATTAAACTCGCCAACGAAGTAAATTCCTTCAAACCGACTTAATCGTTTTCGTGAAGAAAAATCTTTTGCTCAAGCACTGCCAAGCGGTCTTTAAGGACAACATTTTCTTCATAAAGCTTTTCGACCATATCCTTAATCACTTCGAATTCTTCACGTCGCACCACATCCAAACGATTAAGCAACTGTTCTGCTTGGCTACGAAAAGCCGTCTCTACTTCACGCCCCACGCCTTGGGCAAAACCAGTTGCATCCATCATCAATTTTGCCATTTCATCAAGAAGACGGTTTTTTCCATCGCTCATTGCTCTTGTATCCTTCAAAAACATCTACAACCCTTAATATAAGGCTGTTAAGATTTACAGCAAATATTAGCAAAAAAAAGACTCCTCCACAGATTTATTTGCGCAAAATTTAGATTTTTGCCATACTAATAGTAACCAAGCGGAGACCCCGCTAACTGCCCTTCCAACCCTACACTGGATACTCATGCTTACTTGCCCTGCCATTTCCTTTCCTGACTTTATTGACCCAGTTATTTTTCATCTAGGCCCTATCGCCATACATTGGTATGGAGTGGGCTATATAGCAGGAATCCTATTTGCTTGGTGGTATAGTAGTAAGCTTTTAGGCAAACTACAGTTATGGCCCAACAACACGCCCCCTATGTCAACAAAACTCTTAGGCGATTTCGTAACATGGGCGGCGCTTGGTGTGGTTATTGGAGGCCGTTTAGGCCAAGTCTTGATGTGGAGTCCTTCCTATTACTTTCAACACCCTTTCAAAATTTTTGCAATCTGGGATGGCGGCATGTCTTTCCACGGGGGGCTTGTGGGTACCATTATTGCTATGGTCCTCTTCGCCCGTAAACACCGCATTCCTATTTGGGCTATGTTTGATACTATCGCCGCTGGCGTCCCAGTAGGGCTTGGAATTGTCCGACTATGTAATTTTATCAACCAAGAATTATGGGGCAATGTGACCTATAATATACCTTGGGCCATTTGCTACCCACGCGATCCTCTCTACCTACCGCGCCACCCAAGTCAGCTTTATGAAGCAGGGCTGGAAGGGTTAGGACTTTTTACCCTCTTAGCAATTGCTATATTTATTTTTAAAGCACTAAAATATCGCGGGCTCGTAGCAGGACTTTTTGTCTTTTTTTATGCCGCCGCACGCACGGCTACAGAAGCGTTTCGCGCACCAATGGAAGATCCTATTTGGTTTCGCACCCTCTTTCCACACGGTACCTTTACCTACGGCATGGCGCTTTCTTTGCCGCTCTTTATCATCGGCCTTTATGCCTTTGTCCAAGCTACACGTTTTAAGTCAAAATAGCTATGTGCCGCCTTAAAAACCACCTAAAGACGCTCATCCAACTCAATGGCCCCATCAAAGTCAGTACCTATATGCATATAGCGCTACAAGACCCAAAAGATGGCTATTATCAGACTAAACTACCTTTTGGACAAAAAGGTGATTTTATTACCGCGCCCGAAATCAGTCAGCTATTTGGAGAAATTATTGGTGTCTTTCTGCTGAAGAATTGGCAAAGCCAAAAGCCAAAAGCCCCCCTCTCCCTCGCTGAAATAGGCCCTGGTCGTGGCACGCTAATGCAAGATATTTTGCGCACTATCAAAACCTTAGATCCCAACACCTTTGCTAATATGCAAGCATTTTTGCTTGAAACAAGCCCCCGGCTCATCGCTGAACAAAAGACATGCCTTGCCCCCTTTGGTGAAAAAGTCCAATGGATGAACGATTTTGCACAGCTCCCGCCCGTACCATTACAGCTTGTCGCTAATGAACTCTTTGATGCTTTAGCAATCGACCAATACATAAAAATCAAGGACCAATGGTTTGAACGCCTTATAGGTCTTAGCGACGAAGGCAATTTCTGCTTTTGCCTAAGCCCCGCCCACCTTCCAGTCGTAAATGATGCCAACGCCCTAGCCACGCTACCCTCAGAAACAATTTTAGAAATATCTCCCATTCGCCAACAATTAATGGAAAAAATTAGCCTTCATATAATGCAACAAGGGGGCACAGCAGTTCTTATCGATTATGGCGAATACCACACCAAAAGCCAGCGAGCAACGGGCGACACATTACAAGCCCTTTCGCACCATAAACCACAAGATATTT
Organism: Bartonella sp. DGB2; assembly: GCF_046843095.1. Taxonomy (GTDB): domain Bacteria; phylum Pseudomonadota; class Alphaproteobacteria; order Rhizobiales; family Rhizobiaceae; genus Bartonella. The sequence continues at coordinate 1,187,071 of NZ_CP177325.1, read as the reverse complement.
TTGTCGCTCCAGGCGTACATGACTTAACAAGCCATGTGGATTTTACCAGCCTTTGCGCTATTGCCCAGCAAACAGGTTGCCGTACAAAACTCCTCCAACAAGGGGATTTTCTTATCAAAATGGGGCTTTTAGAACGGGCGGGCGCCTTAGGTCATGGAAAAAGCATAAAAGTGCAGAATCAGATTTCCTCCGCCGTTGAACGTCTGGCCGCCCCCAGCCAAATGGGCGCTTTGTTTAAAGTGCTTATCATAAGCCAAACAACCATCGCGCCACTATAAAATACGGCTGCTTCATTTCATTCAGGTTCCATTCAGCTTCGAAAGTGTACAACGCTCCCAACGAATCTAAAGGAGCTTACCGTGAAGAAATTAGCACGTATCATCATTTCATCTACTCTTATTTCGGTCACGAGCTTTATGCCTGTAATACAAGCACAAGCATCAGATTTTGACCGTATCTGGAGCGATATGCAACGCCGCCACCTAGGGGCTCTTCAAGGCCATGCACCTAAAGGCGTCCATGTTGAGCGACACCATTATGAACGCCATGACCACCACCATCACCATCATCATGAGCGGCGCGTAGAACGACGCGTTGAGCGCCGCATAGAAACTAAAACCAATACAAATGGCGAGGCTATCGCTGCTGGCTTCTTGGGTCTAGCCGCAGGCGCTCTCCTGAGTAATGCTTTTAAACCAACCCAGCAAACGCAAGTAATCTATCCCACACCGCCCGCCTATGGCTATGCCGCTCCCGCACGCATAGCACCGCCTACTATCTACCCTCCAGCACCTGTAGCTGTACAAGCTCAGCCATGGACACCTGCTTGGTATAACTATTGCAATAAAAGATACCGGTCCTTCAACCCAAAAACTGGTACCTTCCGCGGCTATAATGGGAAAGATTACTTCTGTGTTGCGCCTTAAATTCTAAGACGCGCTCACCGCAGCGCGTCTTTAACTTTTATAAATCTTGCAAAAAGGGGTTAGTGCGCCGTTCAACACCCAAATAGCTTGCTGGGCCATGACCGCATAAAAAACCAACCTCATCCCCCAAAGGCAAAATTTTATTGCGCAGAGAGTCCATCAGATCTTCCGGCACACTATAAGGGAAATCGCTTCGACCGATTGAACCATGAAATAAAACATCGCCCAAAAGCGCTAAATGGGCTTGTTGATTATAAAAGCCTACATGTCCAGGCGTATGACCAGGAAGATGTAGCACTTGAAAAAGATGGCCAGCGCACTCTACAGCATCGCCTTGGGATAACCACTCATCCGGCATACAATCGCGTGCTGGGGGGAATCCATAAGCTGCAGCTTGGGCACACAAATTGCCCAAAAGCGGCTGGTCATCATAATGGGGGCCGATAATAGGTACCTTTAGCGCTTCTTTGGCCTCCATAGCACCACCCGCATGGTCAATATGCCCATGGGTTAGCCAAATTGCTTCCACTTCTAAACCAAGATGTTCAATCGCTACAGCAATTTTTGGCCAATCTCCACCCGGGTCGACCACAACGCCTCGCTTGTTCTCATTATCAAAAAGCAAAACGCAATTTTGCTCAAACGCCGTAACTGGAATAATATGCGCATTTAAATCACCCATTTTTACCTCATCACCATTTGATCACGCTTTCACCGCGTTTATTATTGTATATAGTAGCTTTTGAAATTTCATAACTAGAAAGCACTTCATATCTGATACCACAATGAAAACACAGACGCCTCCCCCCGCCGATGACGCTCCGCACCTCCTTATTGTTGATGATGACACGCCGATTCGCACTCTTTTATCACAATTTCTCCAACAAAATGGCTTTCGCGTATCTGTAGCGGCTAATGCCGACAAAGCGCGGCGCGCCTTGGCACAGTTTGATTTTGACTTGCTCATTATTGATATCATGATGCCCGGAGAAAGTGGCATCAGCCTCACCCGTACTTTGCGGCAAAGCAAAGATGTGCCGATTCTAATGTTAACCGCCCTTTCGGAAATTGGCAGCCGACTCGAAGGATTAGAAGCAGGAGCCGATGACTATTTGTCTAAACCCTTTGATCCGCGTGAACTTCTCTTGCGTTGCCATGCTATTTTGCGCCGCCAAGCGCCCGCCCCCAGCCATAAGGTCGATCAAGTAATTTTTGGTCCTTACCATTTTTCCATTTCAAAGCGTGAATTAAAAAAAGCAGGGCAAATCGTGCACCTAACCGAACGTGAGCAAGAAATCCTTATGCTCTTTAGCGAAAGGATGGGACAAACTATTCCCCGCCATGAATTAATTATTGGCGTAGGCGATATTAGCGAGCGGACAATTGATGTCCAGATCAATCGCCTACGCCGCAAAATCGAAGATGACCCAGCCAATCCGCTCTGGATTCAGACTGTGCGGGGCATTGGCTACAAATTATCAGTTGAGCACTAATGCAGAGAATTGGCAAGCATATCGCCCAATGGCTAGCCCAAAAAATGCCCAAGCGCCTTTATGCGCGTTCGCTCATCATCATTATTGCACCTATGGTCTTATTACAATCGGTAATTGGTTATGTCTTTATGGAGCGCCATTGGCAAATGGTGACCGAGCGGCTTTCAACCGCTGTGGTGCATGATATAGCAGCTCTTATTGATATAATTGAAACTTATAAAGAAGAAGACCACCCAGAAAAAATCATCCGCATCGCTCAAACGCGTATGGGATTAAATATCTCACTTTTGCCGCCTGGCCCCCTGCCACCGCCAGGACCAAAGCCATTTTTTGCTATCCTTGACTATTTCCTAAGCGAAGAGATCACACGTCAAATTGATCGTCCCTTTTGGATTGATACCGTGGGCGATTCAGATCTTGTCGAAATTCGTATACGGTTAGATCACCACGTCTTACGTGTCTTCGCTATGCGCAGCCAAGCTTACGCTTCTAATACGAGTATTTTTTTAAGCTGGATGGTAGGCACAGCGCTCGTTTTACTTATCATCGCCATTTACTTCTTGCGCAATCAGATCCAACCCATACAACAACTAGCCGCTGCCGCTGAAAGCTTTGGACGGGGGCTTCCACTCCCACAGGGCTTTCAACCCCAGGGAGCAGAAGAAGTACGCCGCGCTGGCCATGCCTTTTTGCTTATGCGTGAACGGATAGAGCGGCAGATAGAACAGCGCACCATGATGCTTTCAGGTGTTAGCCATGATTTACGCACAATCCTCACTCGCTTCAAATTACAATTAGCACTTAACCAAGAGCGCTTTGACACAAGCCCGCTCGAACAAGACATTACTGCCATGCAAGACATGCTTGAAGGATATCTTGCTTTTGCGCGTGGTGAAAATTTTGAAGACGTAGGCCCGCTAGATCTCAAAGCCCTTTGTGAGAAATTAGTCGCCACCGCCGCTTTGGTTTCGTGCCATTTTACCTATGCAATCCACGGGTCACCCCTTTTAACGGTGCGACCACAAGCTTTTGAACGCTTGATCACCAACCTGGTTTCCAATGCTTTACGATATGGCAAAAACATAACACTTAATTTGTATTATGAAACAGATCTCGTTAAAATCATTATTGAAGATGACGGCCCTGGCATATCAGAAGAATGGCACGAAGACGTATTCAAACCCTTTTTTAGACTTGATGAATCCCGTAATCAAGATGCAAGCGGCACGGGACTAGGCTTATCTATTGCTCAAGATATCGCCCGTAGTCACGCAGGGCAGATTTACCTTAGCCGAAGCAGCATGGGCGGCCTATGTGCTACAGTAGAAATCCCCCGCTAAGCGTTTTATAAATAGCACGCCCATCCCCCCTGACCAAACGCAAATACACACACCATAATCTAAGGTGTTTATAGCCTTACAAAACATACTATAAATAAACCCATACATATTTATAATAAAATTAACACCCTTAAATATATGTAATATAATATATTAAGGGTGTATAAAAAATTACTTTACATAATTTCTTATTTCTATATTATAGAACCAATGGTAGGTTAGAAATAACAGACATGATGTCGTCTACCATTTGCTGCTAAGAACAGCATGTCCCCTATGTTTAAGATAATTTTCAATTTTGAAAGGGACAAAAAATGAGTTCAAGCCTATTAACCAATACATCCGCCATGACTGCGTTACAAACATTACGCAGCATTAATAATAACCTCGACGCAACGCAAGACCGCGTCTCGACGGGACTCCGGATAAACAAAGCGGCCGATAACACCGCCTATTGGGCAATTTCCTCTATTATGAAGCACGATAGCGGAATGATTAATGCCGTAGTTGACAACATCAACTTGGGAAAAAGCCAAATCGACACAGCTTCCACCGCAATAGACAGTACCAAAGATGCTTTGAATGATATTCAAAAATCCATGGTGAGCACCCATGAGAAGAGCGATAGCGATATCAATAAAATTAAAGATAATATTGAAGGCAACCTAAAAAACATTGAAAATGCCATTCAAAGCGCTTCTCTGGGCGAAAAAAACATACTCTCTAATGGTGGACAGAAACTGAAAATAGCCGCTAGCTATCGCCGAGAAGGCGCCCAAGTCTATGTTGACCTAATCGAAGTCGGCGGTTCTGATCTCAATTTTGGCACCATGAAAAATGGCCATATAGACATGAAAGAGGGCATCCTCAAAGGGATTTTTGGCGAAAGTACAGGCAAAGCCGCAGAGTTGATTAAGGATTTTAAAAGCGCCAAAGGGGCCTATGACGATTTGGTAAAAAAGTATGAGGCCGCCAAAAAGCAATATGATCTCAATCCTAGCGATGACACTGCAAAGACAAGTATGGAGCAGGCTAAAAAGGATATGGAAGACAGTGCCAGTGCCACGGGCGGTGCTGACGGGAAAGAGGGGGGCGCCTGGTATCAGGCTCAAAAAGCACTTGTCACAACCCTTAATAGCTTGGCCACTGACTCTACGAAGAGCATAGATGGCCTCTCCTTGCGTGATTTCCTAGATTTGACCAACATTGGTGGATTAGACGCCGATGCTCAAAATGCTCTTATAGGCGCAATCGAAAACACTGTGAAAGACTCTCTACAAGCGGTTCTCGCAGCGGGCGCTAGTTTGGGATCAGTCACGAACCAAATAAAGAATCAATTAAACTTTGTTAATGCCTTAAAGGATAATATTGATAAAAGCGTGGGTGCTTTGGTTGACGCTGATATGAATGCCGAGTCCGCACGACTGTCTGCATTACAAGTACAGCAACAATTGGCAATCCAATCCTTATCAATTGCCAACCAAAGCACTCAAGGTATCCTCGCACTCTTCCGCCATTAAATCGCGGTCTATCAATAAACCAATTGAAAGGCTGGGCAATATTAAAGCCCAGCCTTTTTTATGGTGCTTGCATAATTCATTGATAATAGAGCGCAATTTTTTGCCCCGCTATGGTCTCAACTTTGATCTCCATCCCATAAATATCATACAAAACAGCAGGCGTAATGATCTCACTTGGCAGGCCATAATAGCATAGCCTACCGTCCTTCAAAGCAATAATACGGTCAGAATAACAGGATGCAAAATTAATATCATGCATCACCATAAGGATAGTTTTTCCCAGCTCATCAGCAGTGCGCCGCAATTGTTTCATCATTGCCACCGAATGCTTCATATCAAGATTATTTAACGGCTCATCCAATAAAACATAGTCTGTATCCTGACAGACTACCATCGCTACAAAAGCCCTCTGCCTCTGACCACCAGAAAGCTCGTCGATAAAACGATCCTCTAACGCCTCAAGATCAAGATAGCGTAAAGCGCTATCAATATATTTCTTATCATGATCGTTCAACCTGCCTTTGGAGTAAGGATAGCGGCCGAAACTGATCAAATCACGCACGCTGAGTCGCATGGAAAGATGATTATCCTGCCGCAAAATCGATAATTTTTTGGCTAAGATAGAGCTATTTGTGCTAAAAATATCCAGCCCGTCCACGCTAATCTTTCCAAAGTCACATTTTGTCATCCGACTTATTATTGTTAACAAAGTGGATTTTCCTGCGCCATTTGAGCCGATAATTGAAACAATGCCACCTTTATCAATGCGAAGAGACAATTGATCCAGCACCTTTTGCTGACCATATGTTTTGGAAATCTCATCAATTTCAATCATAAAAGACGACCACGCATAACCAATATAAGGAATACCAACCCGCCCAAAAACTCTATAATAAAGCTCAAACGCGTTGTAAGATTGAAAACTTGTTCTAAAATAAATTGCCCACCAACAAGAAAAACAATAGCCCATAGAATGGAAAGGGGGATCAAAAATATATATTGGCTTTTAGGTGTCACTTGATAAGCCAAGCTTACTACCAGCAGTCCAAAAAAGCTAATCGGCCCTACCAAAGCGGTTGAAACAGCCACTAAAACAGCCACTAACGTCAAAATTTTTGTCACTTCCCTTTGATAATCCACACCAAGACTAACGGCCAACTCGCGCCCTAATGCCAAAACATCAAAAACAGTGCGCATACGCCAACCAAAATACGAAACAACCAAAGTCACAAAAATAGAAAAACCCAATAGATCCTTATTATATTTGTTGAAATTGGCGAACATAGCATCCGTCAAAGTGATCACCTGATCAGGATTGAGTTGCAATTGCAAAAACATACGCAAACTAAAAAAAAGACCCCCAAACGCAACACCTACTAGCAAAGTTAAATGTAACCCCTTTATCGTTCCCCCAAACAACCAACGAAACAGACTTACTGAAAAGCCCACTAATAAAGTAGCCTCAATCACAAACTTCGCCTCATCGCCCATCCATGGCAAAGAAAACGAACTAAAACTATACAAAATCATCGCTTGGATCAAAATATATAGTTGATCAAACCCCAAAATCGAAGGAGTCAGAAGCCGGTTATTAGATACTATCTGAAATAAAAAAGTCGATACCGAAACCGTATAGGCCATCAATAATAAAGTACATAATTTGCTAAAACGATAAGGAAACACCACAGCGTTAATATTCCAAACTATATAAAGAACGATCACAGCCAAAGCCGTTACTGATAGAAGCAACGGCATCGCCTTTCGCCAATCAGCCAAGCCGACCCCTCCTATAAATTAGTAGCCCAATAAACAAGCTGCTTCCCACCACGCCCATCATAGTAGCAAGCGGGATTTCAAACGCTGGACTAATCAACCGCCCAAACACATCACAAAACAAAACCAAAAGCGCTCCTCCCATTGTTACCCAAGGCAAATTGTGACGCAAATTATCTCCCACCAGTAACGAAACAATATTAGGCACCACAAGCCCAACAAAAGGAATCCGCCCCACGGTAGAAACCACAACCGCCGTGATCAATGCCACTATGAACAAACCAAGAAACATTAATTTGCGATAATCCAAACCAAGATTATGAGCAAAGCCCTCACCAAGTCCGGTTACTGTAAAGCGGTTTGCTAAGAGATAGGCACAAAAACACAAAGGAAAAACTAAAAATAAAAGTTCATATTTCCCTTCAATAATCATTGAAAAACTAGCAAATAAATAAGCTTGTAGTGAAGGCAAAAGCAAATAATAATCAGCAATTGCGTTAGTAAAAGCGCCAACGATATAGCCAAGCATAATCCCTATAAGCGGCACAACTAACGCAGATTTTAGTGTCATCATCCGCAAAAGTCCCATAAAAACTAGGGCGCCCATAAAGGCGAAAGAAGCAGAAATCAATATTTTTACAATAATAGGCAAAGACGGCGCAAAAATCATCACAAACAATATGCCAAGTGAGGCAAATTCTACTGTCCCTGATGTGGCAGGCTCAACAAAACGATTACGCGCCAACATTTGCATAATTGTACCCGCCAAAGCTAAAGCGCCGCCCACTAAAATAAGTGCAAAAGTACGCGGCAGCCGCGTTTGTGATAGCACTAGCCATGCATGGGCATCACCTGCCCACAACCGCGCTAAACTAAGCGATGAAAAACCCACAAAAAGACTCACCACCACCATGACAACCAAAAAAAGGAGCATAAAATAATAATAACGCATCATGGCTTGACCTTTTTACCATGCACCTTAGCCATTCCTTCAAAACTGCCCAAGCAATTTGAAGATATGGTAAAATTTAAGAGGATTTATGCTAAAGCATAAATCCTCTTCCTAACACTATAAAAGATGCATTTATTGCCTAGCTTTAAAAGCAGCTTCAATTTGATCCATGCTTTTCTCTAGACCCGTCAATCCGCCAGTAGCTAAATACCAAATTTGCGGATCCAAATAAATAATCTGATTTTTCTCACCTGCTATTGTGTTTTTAACCATAGCATTATCAAGAATTTGAGCGGCAGCTTGCCCTTCCAGACCAATGGCTGCATCACGATCAATCACCAAAAGCCATTCGGGATTTGTTTCCAATAAAAATTCCGGTGAGATCAATTGCCCATGGCTATTCGCTTTTAATGAACCTACCGCTGGCTTAATGCCAAAATCAGAATACAAAAGCTCATAACGTGAAGCTGATCCAAAAGCAGTGATCTTTCCACCAGTTGTCATAATCACAAGAGCATTCCCCTTACCATTAGTGCTTTGCTGCACTTGAGAAAGGCGCGCCTTCAACGCTTTAATTTCGGTATCGGCTTGTTGCTCTTTATCAAAAATCTGACCTAATATCTTAATATTGCGCTCAATATCTGCCAAGTAATGATTGTAATCAATAGTCAGATCAATAGTTGGCGCAATTTTTGATAATTCTGCATATTTCTTCTGAGAGCGCGCCGCAACAATAATTAAATCAGGCTTTAAATTGGCAAGTGTTTCATAATTAGGCTCGAAAAGTGAACCAACTTTTACATAAGGCTTCGCATCATATTTCTGTAAATAATCTGGTTTATTAATCTCTGGTACACCAACTACAGTATCGACCCCTAGCCGATCTGCGTTATCAAGCACTGCTAAATCGAAAATCACCACCTTTTGTGGTTTTATCGCCACGCGCGTTTCGCCCGAGGCATGTTTCACATTTACATCCGCACCTGCTACCGCATAACCTCCTAGAAAAATCGCTAGCAAACCTACGATAAAATATCTCAACCCTTTCATAGCCCCTCGCTTCTCACCAATTTGTACTAAAAAGGGGGTTCATTAGCGACAAAACAACCCCTAAGCATCTAATATATTCCGACATCTTTAAGGAAATTTTCTATAAAATCAAGTTATCTTGATAAATTTTATCATATTAAATTTATCTATGAGAAAACAAAGGTTTTAATCGCCGTTTCGAGGAGTTGTGCAAAAAGCCATACATATAAATGCTAGCCGCTTTTAACGAAATCAAGTTTTTGATAACTTTGGTGCCACGCAGGCATTAAAACACGCAGATATGCAGTGAAGCGCTTTACTACGACTGCCCGCCCAGCATAACGAGCCGAAGACTAAAAACTACTTTCAATCCGCCCATAGACCAATTGGGTAAAAGCATAAATCTGTCCGCCAATAAAAGGCCCTGTAAAAGCCAAAACCACAAAAATAATCACGATTTTCGGGATAAAGGTCAAAGTCATTTCTTGAATTTGAGTCAAAGCTTGAAAAAGTGCGATTATGATCCCTACAAGCATCGCTGCAACAATTGCTGGTCCACTAGTGATCAACACTGTCCAAATAGCCGCAGTGACCATTTCAATAGCATCTGCTTCATTCATGAGACTGGATCAAAAGGCATATTTTGTTGATTAGCTGGCGTAAGATCAAGCATAGGGTTGGATTGCGTCAAGACAGCAAGCGCCTTATCTTTACCGCTTTCATTTGCGGAAAAAGGTTCATCACTAACACTAACGCTGGGGCCAATAACCACCTCTTTACCATTATCAAGCTTAGCTACAATGCCGTCGCTATAAATACCTACCGTCTTAACCCGGCCAGTAATAATATTGCCGTCTTCATCCTTATACTGCACATATTTGCCGATATAACCTCCAGCATTAGCGACTTGATTGCTTGCCAAAAGCATAGAGAGCCATTCATTAGTTTTCATCGCCTGCTCTACAGCCGAAAAACTAGCGAGTTGCGAAACAAATTGCGTTGAATCCATAGGTTTTGTAGGATCTTGATTTTTTAATTGGGCTGTCAGCAACTTAACAAACGTATTAAAATCCGCCTGCACCTTCCCGCCGCCTGGATTATCGACACGAGAGGTCCCCTCCCCTGGATCTACAGGATCTTTACCTAACCCGATAGGGCCTATTCCTTGAAGCGCCATTATATTTCCCTTTCATTCAGCAACCGCATTAAACGTGGAAGCAAGCCGCTCCATAATTTTAGCCTCATGCGAAAATAATCCACGCAAAAGCTTTAAAATATGGAATAAGCGCCCCTGTTCGTATAGGGTTGCGCATTTTGCAAGTCCTTCCAAAATTTGCGGATCTTTTAATACTTGCCGCAACTCCTGTAACAATTGGCAAAAAACTTCCGATGCTTGTCCTGCTGCCAATGAATCCATTAAAATTAGTTGGCCAGCGAAATATAATTGTTTGAGCGGCGTGTTAGTTTCGTCAGCTTGAATAACGTGATTTTCTAATAAAAAATTTGCATCGTTTAGCAATTCTAAAGTAACTTTACGATCGCTACGTAAAACAGCCCCATTTACGAAAAACTTCTCATTAGCCTTGAGTGTCAAATAGATTGCTTTTTTTTCCATTGAACTCATCCTGGTTTTACCGCCAAACCATCTCTGATTGACTCTGAAATTTCTATCAAAATATCAAAATCCCCAGTCTCGCCGTCTTCCAAACGCTGAATTTCTTTCAAAATAAAAAAACCAATAGAAATAAGTGACGATTTTAAAGACTTAGGCAAAGAATTTTCTCCTCGGCCTAACTCTTCAATCAAAATAATCCAAAAGCGCCGTGTAAAATTTATTGCTTCCTTGACTTCGCGACTTTTAGGCCCGGCTTGTTGCGCCTGGCTTAAAAGTTTAATACAGCGGTCAAAAAGGATACTTTCACGCTCACGAGCGCTCAAAACATCATCTTCCACCACATCTTCGTATCGCATTTGATACATAGGAATCACTGTAGACAAACGTCTACCCTCAATTAATAAATATTAGCGTAAAAAATTCAAAAGGCTTAATTTAGAAAGATGAGATGTCACCTCATAAGAGACTTGCAGCATATTCTGTAATTGCGTCAAACGCGATGCCGCCTCCTGCGTATCAATACCGATATAAGCAGTACGCAACTTCTGCAAAATGCCCAGTTTGGATTCAACTCGACCCTGCGCATTTTTAACCCGCTGCTCAACAGAACCTAAACGACTAGCCAGAGAAATAAGCTCTGTGATGGTACTATTAGCTGAGCTCTTATCAGCGTTGCTGCGGGCATCATCCAATAAAACATCCTGCGCATCATTTTTTAGCCCCATATTGCTAAATTCAGCTACCATAATTAAATTTTTCATAGCATCGCGCACCCCTTTTTCATTTGCGCTCGCCGAAACGTCAACTAATTCGCCATGCTCTGAAATTCGCTTATTCAATTCCCCATCTTTTGCATTTGAAAAGTATTTGCTCCAAGCTGGATCTTTAAAAAGATTATCAAACCGCCCGTTAATAAACTTCTCCATGGCTTCTTTAGAAATACCCGCTGCTTTAGGGTTACCAGTGGAATCTTTATCATGCATTCCAAAGCCAAATTCCTTATAAAATGCATCTGCAACCGCTTCTTGGGCATTGTTAGGAGCCCGCGGCGTCTTACCATCAGCCTCAGTTAAAGGAACTTGTATATCTTGATTAGCTTTATAGTGCTTTAGCGGTGGTGCGCTCTGATTTGTGCCACCAAACACATAATCTCCATTAAATTGTGTATTAATAGCGGAAAGAAACGCATCCAATGCCGATTGCGCTCCTTTTTGAATAGTCTCTCGTGTAACATCGGTCGTCCCCGCAAACAGCATTTTATTAAAAGCCGTCAGTGTCCCATCCGCGTTATCCTTGTCACCCACTGAGATCAAACTATTAATCGCCGCCTGAAGTGCAGACATACGACCCTCTGTTAACGCAATAAGGGTTTTTAAATTATCAAGCTCACTCAGTTGGTTATCATTATTAACAAAGTTCCCCGTACGACCACCCAAGCTTAAACCTGGGTCAAAAACCCGTCCGGTCGATGCTTCATAGCCCGCCTCAATCAAGGCCTTTTGTATATCACTAGCAGAAGAGCGTTGAGAATTATAAAATACATAATCTGAAATTGACCTGATCTTCATCATCCACCTACCGAGCCATCGCCAGCACATCATCAAGCATTTTGCCAACTGTATTTAAAATACGGGCACTAGCTGAATAGCTTTGCTCTAATTGAAGCATCAGTGCCAATTCATCGTCTGTATTCACGCCTACCGCATTAGATAAAGCGTCCCCTGCTCGCTGATAAGCCGTCCCCGCTGTTTGGGCTTCTTTACTGGCATCCGCACGCTTTCCCTCTAACCATGAAATCAAATCATTGGCAAAATTTGTTAGGCTTTCTTGCTTGCCTCCCTCGCCTGCTGGGCCAAAGGCTGGGTCATCCAAATGATCAATCAAGTCTTGGATAACTTGTACGAATGCACCACTTCCTGCCTCATCGTTAGGATCAAAATTTTGTGGCCCTTCTCCTTCACCTCGCCCTTCAAAAAGCGGATTAAGCTTTAAACGTCCAGCAAATCCCGAAAGTCTATTATCACCGCCATTATCAAAAAGGCTTGGTACGGCCTTTTTATCACCCATAGCTGGTTTGCCCTTAAATATATCATAAAGCGCTTTGGCCATCTCATCCAATTGCCGCTGATATTCGGGCGCTATATCATCACGCAATTTTAACAAGCCACCCAAACGTCCACTGCCATTGGGGTGAACAAAAGAATCGTGCCCCAACGGTACCCCATCAACTAATACAGGGCTTCCATAAGCTCCCGCTGGTAAAGACACACTAGGTTCAAAGGTTAATTTACGCGGGCCTTTGTCATAAAGTGTGCTTCCATCCAGCCCATAAAGAGTTGTCGAGCCATCGGCATGATTAACCACAGTAATACCTAATTCTTTTGAAAGCTCTTTTAGAATGCCATCGCGTTCATCCATGGCGCTAAAATAATCGCCCCCATCAGCCTTTTCTTGTACTACTTCTCGATCAACGGCATCAAACCGGTTTAATAGATCATTAATATGATCAATAGCAGCTTTAATCTCTCGATCAGCATCTTCACGTGTTTTCTGCACAGCACGGCTACCCGCATTCAAGCTATTAGCTAAGTCACGAGCGCTATCAAGTGCAGAGCGCCCCGCTGCTCCTGCCCCTCCCTGATCGGCGTAGGTCTGTAAAGCTTTTTTAAATGCCTCCAATAATTTAGAAGGGGAACCAGCAAAATCGTCCGTACCATAAATTCCCGATAAAACGTCTAAACCACCTGCTACTGCTTGCGCAGCATGAGCTTGGCTACCTTTAGCTAAAAAGTTATTAAATAATTGCGGGTCATTACTACGGCGAATGCTCACATCTACCCCGCCGCCAAAACGACTGTGCAGATAACTATCGCGCCGCGCATAATTAGGATCGCGCGCGCCTGCCATATTACGCGATACTTGATCCAATTGATCAGTAGTCGCACGCAAAGCATTGCGTGCCGAAGACGTAGCAGAACTAAGTGACATAATAAATCCCCATCTCCCCTTGTATCAAGCGCCACGCTTTATAAGAAATAATTTTATCTCTTCATATTTACAACAACGTCAATCAATTCAGATCCGGTCTGAAATACTTTTGAATTTGCTGTATAATTACGCTGTGATTCGATCATATCTGTGAGTTCTGTCGCTAAATCAACATTAGAATTTTCTAAAACCCCCGACGCAAGATGCCCAAGCCCTCCTTTGCCAGCCGCACCATATTGGGGAAGACCAGAGTCTTCGTTAACTTCAAAGACTGTACCACTATGGAGGGTTAAACTATTGGGCGAGGGGACATTAGCAAGCCCCACCCGTCCAACAACCCGTTTTTTACCATTACTATAACTAACGATAATATTACCGTCTTTATCAAAGGTGAACCCCTTATAGGTTCCCGGGCCATTTCCATCCGCATCCACGTTAAAAGCATAGAACTCACCCACTTGTGTTAACTTATGATCCTTCCCCCCCAAATGAACAGTAACTGAAAAGTCTTGCCCGTCCTTATCCTTAAAGGTCATAGACGCATTAATACCATCTCCAGTCATATTACCATCTTTATCAAACGACACATCCGTGTGCCCCACCTCATTAGGCTTACCGCTATCATCATTAATACAGTAATGCACCGACCATGTACCGTTGCCAGTTTTCACCCAATAGGCATCTACATCCACAGCGCGACCCTGCGCATCATAAACTGTCACAGATTTTTTCTGGTTATAGGTGCTAGAATCATTTGCATCAAAAATGACTGGCACATCCTTACCATCTTTATCCTTCTTACTAGGCACTTTGGCGTTAGCATCAAGGTTGCCCCCCACGTCAATATTATTGGTCTGCTCGGCATCATAGCGACCATTCTCATCCCCCTGAACACGCACACGTTGACCCCGCTCATCTAAAAGATAAAAGCCTGCAGAATTCTTTAAATAACCATCTTCATCCACATCAAAAGAACCACTACGAGTCAAAAATTCTCGCCCCCACTGGTCAGACACCCGAAAGAAACCATTACCATTGATCATCGCATCTCCAGGCCGTCCAGTCACTTGGGCACCGCCGGCAATAGTTACATCAGTGCGCATATGAGTGCGTACACCGCCCGATGTATAAAAGTCAGGAGGGGAAGGAATAACATAATCCGAAAACTGGCTATCACGGCGTTTATAGCCCGTCGTTCCCACATTGGCAACGTTATCGGCAATGCCGCCCAACCTATTGGCTTGGGCTCCCATACCAGAAACCCCCGTACGCATCGAATCATAAATACCCACATCTCTCTCCTATGATAGCGCGTCAGCCTCTGCACTTTAGGCCTTCAAATACATGTAAAACAGTATAAAGCAAACAAGCTTGCTCCAAGCTTTCCATTGAATACAGCCCGACAAGATCTACCTCGCTCGCTTATTTCCACCACCTATAAATCAGGAATTACTAAAGTATATCCAAGGTAACGCTTAGAATCGAAAACATCATAACCAAGCTTCATTCTGAGCTTTTTACGCAGTTTACTAATATGACTTTCCACCACATTTTCTTCAATATCAGCATCGAATAGACCATAAATAGCATTAAATATTTGTGATTTATTAATACGACGACCATAATTGGCAACAAAATACTCCAAAATACGCCGTTCACGCCGTGGCAGAGGAAAATCAATACCGTTAATTTTAGGATCACGCCCATCATTAAATACGCTAATCGGCCCAATCACAATGGCCGCATCCTGTCCACGCACATCTCCACCCATACGTCGCCGAATGGCGGCGATACGCGCTAAAATTTCTCGGACATGGATAGGTTTCCGCAAAACATCATCAATGCCAGACTGAAATAATTCAATCGTATGTTCTAAAAAATTATTCTCTATTAACGCTAAAATTGGTACTGAGCAATGACCAAAGATCTTTTTGGGTAATTCAATACGGTCTTTACATTCCCCCAATAAAATCGCTTCAACCGCAGACATCTCGCAGTGGGGGGCTGTTTCAATCCATTCCATGAAATCAACAGAATCAAAACCAGTAGCAGAAACCCCCTGCCGCGCGAAAAGAGCCGAATAGCCCTCATTTACCAATTTGCGCTCATCTACTACAACTATCATGAGTCCTCACTCATATATTAACAACAAGTAATAAAACGTAACATATATTTTAAATATAAAAATACAAGAGACTCTTTCTATAGATACACACGCAATAGTTGTAATTAAGGTGTATACATGGTAATATTTATTTACATTTGTTTAATACATTTTGTTATAAATAAATATTTATATTATATTTCAATGCGTTACAAATAATTTATCTATATATATAATAAAAACTATAGACACAAAGATCACATTTTATTGACAATATATTTTTGCCTTACCAGTCCATTTTCCAAAACCTGTTGCAATCATGTTACGTATTACTTGGCAAATGTAACGCTTATGAGCTAGATCATTCTCCTTCCCCGCGTGATAGCGGGCCACCGCCATGGTCCAGCTTCCTTCTCGCACGTAAAGCTTTTTTAAAAAACTTGCTGCATAAGCAACATTGTATCTAGGGTTAAACATGTCTCTTATTGAAGAAAAATTTGTGCCGTGATAAAATTCATTGATCTGCATACAGCCAATATCAATATATTTTGCGCCACTCTTCTTTGCATTATTAAACAAAAAAAGCGCTTCATCCATACTTTTTGCATAGACAGCGCGTCCATCAATGTTCAAAGCATAAGGTTGTAAATATTGTTTCTTACCCGTTTCTGTAAGGCCTACTGCATACAGAACTCCTAGCGGAACACCGTAATGCTTTGCCGTGGCGTACATTTCCGATTCGCAAACATTAGCATATGCTGAAAAAGTAAAACCTATATTATATAAGCAAACAATCAGGATTATGATAAAAAGAGGCTTCGCTTGCAGCTTCATCCCTTTCTGTCTCCCTTACAAAAGCTAGCTTTGTCGCCATTTTTTCATGACGGCCACCCTGTCCAAAAGACTGATGCTGACCAAATGAAGCAGGATCCCCCTCCCAACTATTCCAGTAACCCTCAATCGCCTTATCCTTATTAATAACCTCAATAATAAGCTTATGATCACACCCAAACCCGGCCTTCTCTAGCATCTTTCCTAATATAGCTTGATCTGCAACTAACATACGTGCTGTCTCGCTACGTGTAGCTTCTAACTCCATAAATAAACCATGTATCGTATGCCGCAAACGCACCTCCACCACCCCCAAATGCGCTGGTTCTAACCTGATACGTAAAATATGCATCTGCGGTGTAGAATTTTTGTTTTGTAAAACCTTAACCTCTTCAATGGTACTAAAACTTGGTAATAATAGCTCTAGCCGCTCCTGCCCCCCACCATCAGATCTAATTAATTGCGGCTCTACCGCGCCCACCATCTCTGCACCCACAAAAAAACCCCCCGCTGCCGTTTTCCATTTCGTCCCCGCAGATGATTGCCGAGCCGTATGCGTATCGCTCCGCCCTATTCCCAAAACTTTTCCATCGGCCATCAAGCGTAAAATATCTTCAACTCGTGAACTATTTTGCCCTCTGCTGTTTTCTACACACCTTGACCCCATAAAAAGCACTTTATTCGCATCATCATTATGCTCTTTTTCCCTCTTTATTGATAAAGTAGGCATTATTAAAGATCCCGTCGCGTAGCTTGCCTGTTCTGATAACACAACAGCTCTATCTTCATATTGACCACTGGCCCTGCGCAAACCATGCGCATCTTTTTCAATCTGAGATACTACTTGCAATACAACTACCTCGCCTTGGGGGAAAAAATTCTCTTTATCCATTGCCTTTTTTTCAGGATTCTTCTCTGGCCGAAGGGGCTGTTTTGGCAATTTAGAAACGGATTTATCATCCTGCCCATCCATAAAAGTAGCAAAGGATCTCGGCTGACTAGGATCTCCACCTGCAGAGTCTTGAAATGGTACATAACCGCGCCTAAACATTCCTCCTTCCTGATCAACCATAAAAAGCGCCTTATTAATATTTACCACGGGCTTGTTCCTTCAATAATTGATCAACTTGTTCTATTTTTTTTTCTGTACAAGCAATAAATTGCGCTGTATTTTGTAAACGTTGATTCACTTTTTCTTCTATAGCTTGAGCCGGTAGAGTCGCCTTATCGTTTTCTCTGTATGCATAGATCGCATCTTCTATTGTCTCCACCCCAGAAGCTAAAGGAAGCGATACAAGATCAGATGATAATGCGGCCTTAGAGCCTAAAGGCATCACCTCTTCCACCTTAAACTTCTTAGGTAATGATAAATCTGCTAAAACGATCTTCGCTACATTGCCTGCCGCATCAAATAATGGCTGATCCCGTAGAGATAAAGCAGAGACAGGAATCCTTTTCAGCATCGCATCGCCTTCTTCGACGCGGAGGCTACCCACCAAACTAGCTGCATAATAAAATTTCAAGGTTGTATCATCAATTTGCAATTGTGAAGCAAGCGCCATAGCTTGGCTAGCAGAAAACTGCGCCCGCTCCATCCTCGCCGCAATCAAAGCGCTGCGACTAATCCGTGTATAAGTCACAAACTGTGCCTGTAACGGCGCATAAGAAACAAGAAGCAATAATTGATCATCAGTTAATTTCTCATCTAGCTTGGGTACCTCAAAGGCAAATTGCTGCCAAAAAGCAATAGCGTACGGTGAGCGACTAAAGCGCTCTGCATAATTGCGCGTTAAAAGTAAAAGAAGGGGCGTATCGCCAGTCTGTATTACAGGCGCCAATTCCCGCCGTATGGCCGCTTCTTCATAAAGCGTGCCCGGCGCCAAAAGACGTATCCTATCTAATTGCGCCACCTCCTCCTCGGATCCCGTAGATCTACTATCCTCAGCTACATTCAACAAAATAGATAAAGATAAGGCTATGGGCCATTTTTTATCAATGGGCGCCGTCTCCTCGCCTGGAAACGTCTTAAAAGCTTGTGCAAATGCGCGCCTATCATGGCGAATATAAGCCATAGCTCCTTCAAGCAAGTTCTGATCAATGATGCCGCCGGCGCTACGGCGCAAAATAGGTTCTACCACCTTAGGGTTTCCACCATTGAACAAATAAACCAATAAAGCATAAAGGTTAGATTCTTTTTCCCATTCCTCAAGCGGCACTTGAGCAAAATCATCCCCGGCCTTAGTAAGAAATCGTACCAATGACTGCGCCGCACCAGATTGCCCTGCTGCAACATTATCTTGCAAAGCTTGTAGAGAACGAACAAGACGCATAGGTTGCAATCCCTCAGCATAAAGGGGTAAAAGCCCAGCGCATAAAATTACTAAGGAACTCGCTAATCTTACTATCCATAAAGCAAAAGCCCGCCAGATTGTCATGCACCGTCCCTCTTTTTCGCTTCAGGAGACGACTCCTTTTGCTGGCGCCGTAAAAAAATTTCTATCCGCCGATTTTCAGCTGCGTAAGAATCTGTCGTATTCTTGAGAAGCCGATCTGCATAGCCTTCAACGCGCAAGACACGCTTTTCATCCAAACCGCCACGAACAAGCATATAATAAGCCATTTGAGCCCGCGCTGTCGAAAGCTGCCAATTGTCATAAGATTCAGTATGATAGGGGCGTGAATCCGTATGACCACTAATCACCACATCGCCAATGTGCTGTTTTAGAATTCTTGCAACGCTCCCCAAAAAAGCAATTGTCTCCTTGTTAGGTGCGGCCGCCCCTACCCCAAACATACCAAAGTTTTTCTTATCACTCAGGATAATCTTTATCCCATCAGACACATCAACAACCTCTATCATTGGAGTGCTATTAGCTGTATCTTTCTCTAGTAAAGCTTGTAGCTGCGCCCGGATATCGGCAGCCTCTTGCGCTAACGTAGCAGATTCAACAATCGACGTTGCTTTATCCGCCGTAGGATCTGTACTTAACATAGGTAAAGCCATTGAGTCGCTAGAAGCTGACTCTGCTAAAGCTGGCGTACCTTTTGTCTTTGAAAACATATCAGGACTAGAATGTTTTCTCCAATAATCAGGTGAAAAAGGGTCGTTATAAGCTGTTCTATTATGTGCATCCGCATTCCCCCCCCCTTCAATTGCGCCGCTATTGCCGTCTTTATCGCTAGCATTAGGACTATAATCATGAGCGATTTTATCAATCGCTTTATAGGGATTGCTCATCATCTGAGCTTGGCGTCCTAACTCTGATACGTCATGCCCTTGCGTCATATCGCTTGAGTAAACATTTCCATCACCATCTACCCTATTATGACTATCGCCCGTAGATTGGTTCTCCCTTAGACCACGGGCATGACTTTGTTCATCAACCAATTTAATCGGATTAAAATAGGTAGCCACCGCTTCTTTAGCTTCATCATTAGCCGCATTGATCAACCACATCACTAGAAAAAACGCCATCATCGCCGTCATAAAATCTGCGTAGGCTATTTTCCATACGCCGCCATGATGCTCATCATCATCATTCGCGCTTGAACGACGTACAATAATAATTTGCTGAGATGTATCGTGAGAAGATGAATCTTGCTTCATTCAACCAAACTCCGCAGCTCTTGGAAAAAGCTTGACAAGCGTGTAGCAATAACATGCTGATTATGGCGCAATCTTATTTCTCCCCCTTCCGTAGGGTGAAAGATAAATGTGGATGCATCAAAGCCCTCAACCTGTTGCAACCTTTCCCATAAGCTAGGATCCCCTTCCAAAATCAATGGAACACTACTCTGCACAACATATCGACTCAATTTTTCTGCAAAATTCTGAAGGGCAATTTGGCTTACACGCTCTTCCATAAAAGCAGCCAAGAAACGTGCCACCTCTTGTCCAATATGGGTTTCAATTTCCTCCAAGCCCTCGACAATCTGCGACCGCAAATTACGAGCCACTTCATCAATCACTGTCAGGCGGCATGCCGCCAAAGCCTCTTTATGAATGAGCTCTAATTGTTTTCTTTCTTCGGCAAATTCTGCCTTTAAGCTAGAGATTTTCTCTTGGAGCTTCTCTTGCATAGAGGCTTCATCATAAGTTTTAGACATGCTAGAGTCTTGGTATGCAAGAGAAGCATCCTGTTTCGGCAATACTAAACTCACCATATCTTCTTCGCCCGATGGAAAAAACGTCTCCAACTTAGCGTCAGATGGGTTGGTTTCCAAAGCATCTGATAAGGAAAAATCACGCAGAACAATAGAAAGCGATGCAGAAGAATTTTTCATCATAAAATCATATACTTTTTCATGATATATACCCCCGTTAAAAGTCAACCACCTCTGACGTAGGTTGACGCACAAATCCCAATTATATTAAAAATATATCACGTATATCTCTAAAGTATAAACAAATTTATGTGTAATAAATATAGTATATAATTTTATATTACCCTATAGCTCCAGATTCGCCGCGCACCCAATCTCGCAAAATACCAGCAAACCGTTCTTCATCAAGAGCAATCATTTGCTCTAAACGTTCTTGCGGCGCACCACGCATGCGTTTGCGCAAATCAAACATATCAGGCTTTGAACTACTAAATGTATCATCAAAGGCATCATCAAGGCTTGTTTGATTTTCTAAAGCAGCTATCTCCGCAGACCCAGCCAAAGAATCACCTCCGCTCAATAGTAAAGAATCACCCGCCCGCATTTCTCTCATTAAAGGCCGCACCCCCAAGAACAAGATCAACAATACCGCAATAATCAAAGCTAAGCCATTCACTACTCCAGGCATATAACGGGCAACTCCTTGCCACCAAGGCGCACCTATAGGGGGCATATCTTTATCGTAAGCGCCGATAAATTCTACCGCTGAAACATTGATTATATCGCCTCGTTTACTATCAAGCCCCACAGCTGTACTCACCATTTGCCGAATGCCATCAATCCTTTCATTAAGCAAACGCTCAACATCTTTCTCATCAACCTCATGCAAGGTACTAAGCAACTGAATCCTATTAACCACAACGGCCACTGCCAAACGTTTAATTTGATAACCATTACTTACGGTCGAGATACTTTTTGAATTAATTTCATAATTAACGTTTTCTTCACGTCGGTCTTTTTGATCCGAAGATCGCTCCCCGCCCCCGTTGTTGATTTCTTCTTGTGGAATATTCTGTTCCACGCCGACCGCATCGTTATTACGGCTATTTTGGCTATTGCCTTGATCTCGTATCGTACGGCTTGAACGCACCACCTGAGAATCTGGATCAAAGATTGTTTCATTAATTTGGTGGCGATCTGTATCAAGTGCTACCTGCACGCTTGTTTGAAAATGATCAAGACCCAAATAAGGTGTCAGTTGTTTACGAATATTATAGTCTAATTCACTAGCTACTTGCTTCTCAAGAGATGCCATCATCACGGGCGTCCCATTAACTGAATCGGCGCCCGAGGCCAAAAGGCGGCCACTCGTATCCATCACAGTTACTGAGCGAGCCTCAAGAGAGGGAACAGCTGCCGCTACCAACTGACGAATTGCTTGAGCCGATTCAACCGCAAAATTCCCCTCTGTCCTAATTATCACCGAAGCCGTAGGCTTCTGATTCACACGTCGAAAAGACCCTTTATCAGGAAGAACAATATGAACCCTAGCAGCCTTTACTCCTTGGACAGCTTGGATAGTACGAGCAATTTCACCTTCCAAAGCGCGTTGGCGGGTTACCTCTTGCATAAAGGACGTGAGACCTAAAGAACCCATATGATCAAAGAGTTCATATCCAGCATTATCAGAGGTAGGGAGGCCTTTTTCCGCTAAAAACATGCGCGCTTTTTCTGCTTGGCCGATAGGTACCTGTACCGCGCTACCATCAGATGATACGTCAAAAGTAATTCCCGCTTCGCCCAAGGCCATCCCCATCCGATTAACATCATCACGGGATAATCCTACATAAAGCGTTTCATAAGTGGGGCGGGTGAGATAAAAGCTTGAAAATAAAACTGTACCAAATAATGCAAGCCCTACGAGGCCCAAAGCAATAAGGCGACGAGCGCCCAAACGACCTAAAGTGTCCCCTAACGTGCTTAAAAAAGTAAAAAATTTATCAAGCATAGACCCCTATTGCATCCCCCATTATGCTGCTCAACTATAAAATGATAAATGAGCTTACAAGCTAAAGCTTGCGTGAAAATGGTTGCCATAACAAAAATTAAAAAGAGCGTATCAAGCTGCCTACCAATAAATTCCATCCATCAATCAACACAAAGAACAGCACCTTAAACGGTAGAGAAATTACCGTTGGCGGCAACATCATCATCCCCATAGACATGGTTAACGTAGCAACAATAAGATCAATTACCAAAAAAGGTAGGACAATCAAAAAACCGATTTCAAATCCACGCCGCAATTCTGAAATCATAAAGGCGGGCATCAATATCCGTAAATCAACTTTTATGCCTTTAGTATCATCTTCTATTTTAAAGCTTGGATCTGCAAGATCAGTAAAAAGATTCAAGTCCTTCTCTCTTACTTGGGAAAGCATAAATTGCCGAAAGGGCTCTACTATTTCTTTTATCGCTTCTTGGGTGGTAATTTTATCCTCTATCAAAGGCTCAACGCCCTTGATCCAAGCCGCATTAAAACTAGGCGACATCACATAAAAGGTCATAAACAAAGAAAGAGAGATCATCACTAAATTAGTAGGTGTTGTTTGCAATCCTAAGCCTGAACGCAGGAGAGAAAAAGCAATGGCGAACCGTGTAAAACTTGTTGCCATAATCAGCAAGCCTGGAGCAATGGATAGAACAGTAAGTAATCCAAAAAGCTGGACAATTCGCCCACTTATCCCCCCACCGCTTTTAGGGAGAAAATCACTTAATGCTCCCTCTACCCCGCTTTGTTGCGCAAAAGCCATAGAGCTTCCGAAAATAAATAGCAAAATACCAAAACCAACAATCTTCTTCATTGCTCTATCACTAAGGACAAAATTAAAACATTGCGCACTTTTCCTTGGGAACGAATTCGAGCTCGATCCAATAAATCAGCCCGCAAATTCATTAAACCAGAAGCGCCTTTAAGACGATCAATCGCGCTTTCACGTAAAAAAGCCATAAAATCATTCGAAATCTCTGCAACATTTTCAGGCTTAATCGTTGCATCCTCATTAAAAACCAGAGAAGCCTCCATGCGAATCCACGCCGTATCGGGCGCTGCCAAATTAGTTAAAATAGGCGGTAGCGCCACCAAATTGGTATCGGCCACCATATCTACATGAGATTTTTGAGTTACCTCTGGTGTTAAATTTGCGATTGCGGGCGGCGTTAAATCTTTGCGAATTTGCTGACCTAAAAACCAACCACCCGCCGCACTGATCAAAGTTAAAATAAGTGTAGCGATGATAAGCCGGCCCGTACTTCCACCCGTCTTACCTTTTTCATTCATCTTCGCTGCTTTTGCCATAAGATCTCCGCTAAAATCACGTCATAAAGTCTACTATTCGTCAGAACGGTGCAAATTGATTTAACAATTGTTGTCCATAAGGCGACTGTTGCACTTCACTCATACGTCCGCGCCCCCCATAAGAAATCCGCGCCTCAGCAATCTTATCATATGAAATCGTATTATAAGCAGAAATATCGCGCGGGCGAACAATCCCCCCAATGTTTAAGACCCGCAATTCATAATTTACTCGCACTTCTTGCGATCCATTGATCACCAGATTCCCATTGGGTAGAACATTTGTTACCACAGCTGCAATGGATAGGCTGATATTTTCTTGACGTGCCACTGAAGCATCGCCCTTTGCTTGAGATTTCGAATCCCCTTCAACACTTCCCGAAAGCCCTTTGATAAAAGAATAAGAAGCCCCCAAAGAATATTTCGCCTCACCATCCTTTTTAACTTCAGTCTTATTATTTAAATTAGCGCGATCGTTAATAGCAATCTGCACAGTCAAAATATCACCTGGCTTCATCGCACGCGGATCACGATAAAACCCCTGACTCTGCGGGCGATAAAGTGAATAATTACTCTCTTGTGGCCGCTTAAGGTAAATATCCGAATTTGCAGATGAAGAATAACCCAAATCCGCTCGCATAGGGGAGAACTCAGGGACACGGTTAAAATCTTTAGGATTAAGGCTACATCCTGCCACTAAGCTCGGTACAATGACTAAGGCTGCAAAGCATAAAAATGCTTTATACATACACCGATTTTTTTTCACAATGCTTTCCACAGCCACCCCTAACATTACTTTGCGGCTTTACTAGGCGTTGATTGAATGCTAACCAAAATGCTTGTCAAAGTAGCAGCTTTTTTGGGGGGTAGTTCGTTCATAATAGAGCTGGCAGTTCGCGGATTTAATTTCAGAAGAATGGCAGCCGCTGGTAAATCCCCCGTGAGCGCCAATTGTGCAGCAGCAGCGTCTGGGCGCATTTTTGTGATAATATCGACCAAAGAGCTCTCGACTTTATCCAAAAAATCATTCCGCCCTTTGAGCCAAGTTTCATATTCTTTCCGCTTTTCTTCCAATAATTTAATACGCTCATCAATTTGCACCCGCAAAGTGGACAATTGCTGACTTTGTAATTTAAAACGCGTATCCAAAGCTTGGCTATCTATATTAGCACAAAAACGTGCGCTATCACTCTGCCCTGGTAATGGCGAAGCCAATTGAGCAGCAGGTGCAATATTATCCCCTTTTAAATCTTGTAAAGAACTTTCAGATATACCTTTTACAGCAGCCGTTGTGGGCAAAAGAGAAGAATCTCTTGGGGATACCACGATCTTATCTTGTTTTATTGTTTGCGTTGCACTTTGCACAGTATTGATCATCTGAGCCATAAGCATCAAAAATACTAAAAAAATAGATTTCACACCTTTTTTCATTGAATTACCAACTCCGCATGCAAAGCACCTGAAGTTTTAATGGCTTGTAGAATAGCAATAATCCCCGCTGGCTTCACACCAATTTGATTGAGACCTTTCACAAGACTATCTAAATCTGTCCCTCCTAAAATACCAATATTTGACGTTTGTTCACTCACATCTACCTTCGTGTTAGGCACAATAACAGTTTTACCATCGCTAAAGGGCTGAGGCTGGGAAACAACAGGTGTTTCTGTCACCCGTACTGTAAGGCCACCGTAAGAAATAGCTACCCGTGAAACCCGTACTTTTTCACCAATCACCACTGTTCCTGTTCGCTCATCTACCACAACCCGCGCCACTTCATCCGTAGGAATAGGCAAACCTTCCAGCGCAGCAATAAAACGTGTTGCACTGACTTGAGGAGGCTTTGTTAAGACAATAGTCTTAGCATCGCGTTCTTTTGCCACGGGCCGCTTATAACGATTTTGAGCAAAAATATTGATCAAATCAGTTACCTGTATTGCTGTCGAAAAATCAGAATCGCGCAATTCAATAATCAACGTATTGTTGCCGTTGAAATTGCCATCAATCTTTTTTTCTACCAAAGCTCCATTGGGGATCCGTGCTGAGGTTGGTACCCCTTGGGTCACGCTTTCCGCGGCTCCTTTTACCTCAAAGCCTGAAACAATCACATTGCCCTGCGCCACTGCATAGGTTTGACCATCCCCACCCAACAATGGAGTCATCACCAGCGTTCCGCCCTGTAAAGAAGCTGCATCACCCAAAGAAGAAACGGTTACATCAATTTTTGCTCCAGGAGTAGCAAAGGGCGGAAGTATAGCGGTTACCAAAACAGCAGCAATATTATTAGCACGGGTTGCGCCAGCGGGCGGATTGATTCCCATATTATCAAGCATAGCGCGCATGGATTGCTCAGTAAAAGGCGCATTGCGCAAAGAGTCGCCCGTACCCTTTAGTCCGACAACTAAACCATATCCTACCAATTGATTTTCACGCACACCTTGTATCTGGGCAATATCCTTAAGCCGAACCACCGCACCAGGCGTACTTAAGTCTGCATAGCGCATCTTTTTTGGATCCCCCCCTGCACCAAGCCACGCCGCATCAGACGCTGCCTCAGAACGAAACTGGCGCACATCCACGCCGCCTTCATCGGCGAGAACAAAATCAAACGCTACACATAGCAGCAAAAAGACAGCCAAATATCGCCCCATTACGACCCCACCAACACGCGCCCATCGTCCATAATTTTGCCCGAAATGATGCGACCCGAATCGGCATTGCGTACTTTGATTGTATCACCAGCCGATCCAGACTCTAACGCAATCCCACGCGCAACAATTGATAGATTACCTGACTGAAAAACTAATTGCGCCGTCTGACCGCGATTAATCAAAGATGCCGTAGTCAAAGCAGAAAGCGCAATAGCATGTCCCGGTAAAAGGGTACGCTTTGCTATCTTATTCTCCAATTGCGCCCTATTACGCACATAACGAAGTTCAGCGCCTGAGCGGATATAAAAAAATTTCTCATTCACGGCAGCAGATGAAATACTTTGTCCCGTATAAATAGCTACATTGGGAACTAAAAACGCCACTCTATCAGCACACGCATCCACCTCCACAGCCAAAAACGACAAAATGGCCCCTAAAAAAAATCTCCAAAAAGCCATTTCCTACCTCAGATTTTTTGAAACCACTGCTGCCATCTCATCAGAAGCTTGAATTACCTTAGAATTCATCTCATAGGCGCGTTGAGCCGCAATCAATTCGGTAATTTCTTTCACTGGATCAACATTTGAAGCCTCAAGGTACCCTTGCATGATATGGCCATAATTATCCCACATTGGCAGACCAACCGCGGGTGTTCCCGATGCTTGCGTCTCACGATAAAGATTACTGCCAGCGGGATCTAAACCCGCTTCATTGACAAAATTCACCAAAGTAAGCTGTCCCGCCCGCACCACTTGCGGAGGATTATCATCGGTTTTATAAGAAATGGTTCCATCTTGGCCAATGGCAATCAAACCATCCTTTGAACGGTCGGCCGGAATATTAATAGGTGGCTGCACCTGATAACCATCTAGAGTAACAAGATCGCCATTTTCATTTAAATTAAAACTACCAGAACGCGTATAAAATACATTACCCGCGGGATCTTGCACCTCAAAATATCCCCGCCCTGCTATAGCTATATCCAACTGATTGCCCGTTTGACTAAATGAACCTTGCAAATTTACCTTGCGAATGGCCGCAGTACGTACCCCCATACCTACCATTGCGCCTTCTGGAACAGTTGCTTGATTCAAAA
The DNA here is from genome assembly GCF_046843095.1 of Bartonella sp. DGB2. GTDB lineage: Bacteria > Pseudomonadota > Alphaproteobacteria > Rhizobiales > Rhizobiaceae > Bartonella. The sequence continues at coordinate 1,159,300 of NZ_CP177325.1, read as the reverse complement.
GATCAGGAACCCCCTTAGCACGATCAGCCACATAAATAAGGTCGGCGAATTCAGCTCGCGAGCGCTTATAGGCTGTCGTATTAATATTCGCAATATTATTAGCGATAACGTCAATATTGGTTTGCTGGGCGTTCATCCCCGTAGCGGCAATAGAAAGCGACCTCATAACCATCATATTTTCCTATTTTTTGAATTTCTATACTAGAGAAGGATAACCGCCCCAATTATTCATTAAATCTGCATCCGACTGACTTCCGTATAAGCTTGCACAATTTTATCACGAATAGCGATAGCAATATTCAGCGCGCGCTCTGCTTCCATTACGGAGTTTACAACGTCACGCACCGCTACATCGCCCCCCGCCATCTTAGCCATAGATATAGTTTCCGCTTTATGTAAAGGGGCACCAAAACTTTCGCCCACCCGAGTTAATACTTCATCAAAACTAGGGCTTTCTGCACCACCACTTTGTGGTCCCCCCATTACCCCCTTAAGGGGTTCAAGCCGATTGAGCGTTAACCCCGCCTGCGCGGTTAAAGGATATATCATTGGATTACTCCTTTATCATAGATACACAACTTCAACTTCTTAAAAGATCAATAGTTTGACTAATCAGATCTTGAGCCTGACTATAAACTTGCAAATTAGCCTCATAAGAACGATTGGCTTCGCGCATATCCGCCATTTCAACAATAGCATTCACATTAGGATATTTAACATAGCCGTTTGCACCAGCAGCTAAATTGCTAGGCTCATATTTTAGCACAAAAGGCGCTCTATCCGCCCCAATGCGCGCTACACGCACACCATCCACATCACCACTTTGCCCCAAACGCGCCTCAAAACTTATAGTTTTACGCCGATAAGGATCGGCTCCTGGGCTGCGGCCGGTAGAATTACTATTAGCAATATTCTCAGCGATAATCCTCAAACGAGCAGATTGGACATCAAGCCCGCTTGTAGCGATTTTTGTGATAGAAAACAAAGGGTCAGCCATAATTATCCTCCATTCCTCACACTTGCCATCAACATACGATGAAATGCCTTCACAAGTGATACATTAAGTGCCATATCACGCCCCAAAGCACCACCTTGGCGAACCTCCTCTTCTAAGTTCACATTATTATCAGAATGAGTAACCTCCGCCCCGCGTCCAGAAGCAGTGATCTCAACACCCATATCATCCCCTCCTACATCCATATGATGAGGATCAGTTGTAATCATGCTTACGGTTTTATTTTGCAAAATTGTAGAAAAATCTGCCACATCGCGGCTATGATATCCAGGCGTGTTTACATTGGCAATATTACCCGCTATCACCCCTTGGCGAACGGCTAGCCATTGCGCCTGTCTATTTGCAAGTTGAAAAAAATTAACTGAACTCACCATTTTATTACCCCCCTTATTTTTAAAAATAAGACTGTAATCTTGCGCGAGACTTATGCCACTATTCCAAGATATAAAAATTTCTATAAAGATACTACAAGAAGGGCATACGCCTCTGTTGTTTTAAAGCAAACAGTACCCAAATTTTTCTCAGCTCTCTACGACCCCTTTAAGGCACGCGCGAGATCTTCATAAGCATCGCTAGAGAGCGGCGCGTTAGGCGATTGCTTAAGCGCCTCATAAATCTGTGGTACTAAAATTACCGCTTGATCTAAAAATGGATCCACGCCCGCTTTATAAGCCCCCATAGCTCGTAAATCACGCGTTTCTTCATAGCGAGCAATCATTTCTTTCAGGCTTGAAACTAACTTTTTTTGCTCACCGTTCCAGCTATAAGGCGCCAAACGTGAAATGGACGACGTAATATCAACAGCTGGAAAACGTCCTTGAACAGCGACTGAACGATCAAGCACAATATGACCATCAAGAATGCCGCGCGCCGCATCAGAAATTGGATCATTGTGATCATCGCCCTCCACTAATACTGAATAAACCCCAGTGATAGAGCCCTTACCACGCGGCCCTGGTCCAGCCCGCTCTAAAAGCTTTGGTAAGTCCGCGAAAACCCTTGGTGGAAACCCCCTTGAAACCGGTGGCTCGCCCGCTGCAATTGCTATCTCTCGACCCGCTAAAGCATAACGCGTAATAGAATCTACCACCAAAAGGACCTGATCACCCAAACAAGAAAAATATTCTGCAATTGTTGTAGCCGTGGCTGGGGCTAAACGCCGCATCATAGGGCTTTCATCACTTGTAGCCACCACAGTTACTACTTTTGATAACTCACCACGCATTGTATCTTCAAGCATATCTCGGACTTCTCGGCCTCGTTCACCCGTCAAAGCTAAGACTACAGTATCAAAATGCTTAGTTTCGCTTAGCATCGCTAAAAGCGTTGATTTTCCGACCCCCGAACCCGCAAAAATACCAATACGCTGACCAAAGCATAAAGGCGTAAAAATATCAATGACACGCACTCCTGTGCGCAAAGGCTTGCCAACCCTCGCCCGCTTTAAAGCCGGTGGTGCCTGCGTTTCTACCAGCATATTACGGTCTCCCACCAAAATAGGCCCCTTGTCATCAATCGCTTGACCCAAAGCATCAAGTACACGGCCGCGCCACGAGACATCAGGCGCTACATAAAAAGGGCCGCTCGGAAAAACAGATGCGTTCAAAGCAGGAGTCATGCCTTCATCATAAGGCTTAATCAGTACTTCCTTTTCGTTTATGCGGATAACCTCACCATAAGCTACTCGCCCTCCCCACTCAATCGCCACCCTATCGCCCAAAGCCACCGCATAAGAAAGCCCTTTTGCTACAATCAAAGCGCGAGAAACTTCGCTCACCACTCCGCCCCGCGCTACCAAAGTTTGGCCAAGCGCCTTTTCGCTCTCCGCTAAAACAGAAAGCTTTGACAAAAGCCTCCCAAAGCCCGCAGTCTTTCCTGCATCGCCTTTCTGCGCCCTGTCTAGGGCTTTTACAGCATCCAAACCTTCTGTAAATTGTAAAATTTGTGACTCTCGCAAAGATTGAGAGATCCGTGAATCCGACAAGCCACTAGAAGCCTCTTTACTCTGTGGCATCCTCTCCATCTCTAAAGTTGATAAATCTTGCAACGCTTGCCGAACCCTAGGACGGCCGCCTCCGCTAAGCACCGCCCCCTCTTGATTACGGCTATCGCCCCCAAATTTTGTCATTTTTTTTCCCAGTTTTGCCCCAGCCTGCGTCTTTGCCAAATGTCTTTAAAATACCCCAAGCATCCAAATCAACCGCACTAAATAATGCAACAGCCCAACAAGGTACGCTTAATCTAGCAGCTTGCATGAAAGCCCACTCTTCAAGAAGCGCAAACCATAAAGGAGTCGCAAAAAAATGTCGTGCTCTACCCAAGAACCATAATCGCCCTAAGTTCGCCGGCCGCCAAAAATTTGTATTGATTTTAACGTCATATCTTCTTGTTGACGTAGCATTGCTTCCATACGTTCAAAAGCACGGCTAACCTCAATCAAACGCGTCATTTCTAAAACACCGTTCACATTAGCGCTTTCTATATATCCTTGCATAACTCCTTGCCCTGTACCACCTTCGGCAGGAACAGCAGGTCGATCAGGCACCACTGAAGCATTTGGTCCATAACGCAAATTACCTTCAGAAGGGATTTGGAACAGGCCAATCTTGGCTACTTGCGTATGATTTTGATAAATAGCCCCATCAACACTTATCACTGGCGCGCCTAAAGCTGGATTAAGTTGCAAAGGCGCGCCACCATCATCCAAAAAAGGTAAGCCCGTCACCGAAAGCAAATCGCCCTCTGCAGTCATGTTCATACGTCCATCACGCGTATAGACAGGACCAGCAGGCGTTTGCAAAGCAAAATAAGCATTGCCATCAATTGCCACGTCTAAAGCATTGCCCGTTTGCGTAAATGCACCATGTTCACGAGTAATATAACCTTTGCCTGCCGTTACAAAATTAACCTGCGTGTTATTGTTGCGCGCTGTAGGAGAGAGCAATGTTTCGAATTTTATTGCTGTTCCATGAAATCCAGGAGTATTAACATTTGCTATGTTTTGCGCTATCGTATTAAGCTGACGCGCCAAGCTAAGTTGACCAGAAATCCCTATATAAATTGGATTTTTCATCTAAAATACCCTTAATTTTAGCTGGCCTAGGCGAGCAATTCTCATTTGGTTACGCCAACCTATTACCAGCTTTTAGAAACCATCTTTATGGCCGCTAATCTCATAAATTAAACGTAGCACTTTGCCTTAATGCCGTCGTAAAGCTTGTAAAGCTTCCAAACTATCCAACGAAAACCCACCAAGAGTGTTAGGAGCGCTATTTTTTAATAAAG